>JALRBB010000497.1 GCA_023257915.1 Quisquiliibacterium sp.
ACCGGCCAGGAAATCGTCGTCAACATGGCGATCAAGCCGACGTCCTCGATTGCCCAGGCACGGCGCTCGATCAACCGCCAGGGCGAGGCGATCGAGGTTGCTACCGAGGGGCGCCATGACCCCTGCGTCGGCATCCGCGCGACACCGATTGCCGAGGCAATGCTGGCGCTGGTTCTGATGGATCACGTGCTGCGTCACCGGGCGCAAAATGCGGATGTGCAGGTCGACACCCCGGTAATTCCGGGGCAGGTCGGCTAGCTGCGGACAAGTCGCCCCGGACTCGGCGCCGCAGGCCTTGCGAGCGTCGGATCCTTGTCGGACCCACAACCCGATGCGCAAAATCTCCTTGCCGCAGCTATCCAATCCGCAAACAGCGGTGCAGGTGCTGTACTTCACGTACTTCGCGATCGTTGGCGCGTTTGCGCCGTATCTGTCGCTGTATTACGCCGAGGTCGGCCTGACGATCGCGCAGATCGGCCTTCTGGCGGCGCTCGCGCAGGTGGTGCGGATCTTCGCGCCCCCGCTGTGGGGAACGCTGCTGGATCGCGGCTCGCGCCGGACCCGGCTGCTGCGCATCAGCGCGTTCGGCACACTGGTCGGCGCGCTGTTGTTTGAGATTGCCGGCGGACAGTTCGCGGCGATCGCACTGGTGCTGGTGTTCTATACCTTCGCAAGCTCCGCTCAAGTGCCGTTGTGCGAGTCGATGGCGCTGGCGGTAGCCGCCGGCGACTCCGGTCGCTATGGCGCGATGCGCCAGTGGGGATCGATCGGCTTTATCGTGACCGTCACGCTGACCGGGCCATTGCTCGATGCGATTGGGGTGGGGCGCCTGCCCTGGGTGCTGGTCGCGTTATGCGTGCTGCTGCTGACCGTGGTGCACCGCCTGCCTGAGCCGGCGGCGGTGCAGAGTGTGCGCGAGCGGGTTGCATCAGCCTGGGGGCGCTTGCGCGAGCCGGCGCTGCTGGCCTTTTTCGTGTCCTGCTTCCTGATGCTGTTCGCGCACGCGGCGTTTTACGGGTTTTATTCCTTGTACCTGGAGCGGGCTGGCTACTCCAAGACGGTGATCGGACTGGCCTGGACCGTTGGCGTGGTCGCCGAGATCGTGCTGTTTCGCGTGCAGCGCAGGCTGTTCGAGCGTTTCGGAGCGTTGCGGCTGCTGTCGGTCAGTCTGCTGGTGGCGGTGCTGCGGTTTGCGCTGGTCGGTCTGGTCGGCGCTCATCCGGTCGCAGTTCTGGTCACGCAGCTGATGCATGCGATCACCTTCGGCCTGCATCACAGCGCGGTGATGGCCTTGCTGCACCGCTGGTTCACGCCGGCCCAGCAGGGCAGGGCGCAGGCGATGTACGTGACCCTTGGTAACGGTCTTGGTGGCGGGCTTGGCGGGATCGTCGCGAGCCGCTTGTGGGAGGGGATTTCGCCCGAGGCGGCGTTTTATGGCGCCGCGCTCGCCGCGCTGGCTGGTTGGGGGGCAGTGGTGGTTTCGCGCCGCTTCGATTAATGTTCAGCCATGAACCTGTTCGGGACATTAAGCGGTCGGCTATTTCTGCTGGCGATTTGCGCGCTGTTGAGTGCTTGCCAGTCGGTACGCACCACTGACGCCGGGGTGGTTGGTATTGATCGCAAGCAGCGCATGTCGATGCTGGTCTCCGAGACTGAATTGCGCACCGCCTCCGTCAAGGCGTACGCGCAGACCCTGAAAACCGAGGGTGCGCGCGGTGCGCTGAATGCCGATCCACAGATGACGGCACGGGTGCGCGCAATCGCCAGTCGAGTGGTGCGCTCCAGCGGCGCGTTCCGTCCGGATGCCGCGTCCTGGAACTGGGAGATCAACCTGATCCGCTCTGATGAGGTCAACGCCTGGTGCATGCCGGGCGGCAAGATCGTGGTCTACTCTGGCCTGATCAGCAAGTTGCAGTTGAACGATGATGAGTTGGCCGCGGTGATCGGCCATGAGATCGCCCATGCGTTGCGCGAGCATGCCCGCGAGAGAGCCTCAGAGCAGCTCACCTCGGGCTTGCTGATCCAGGGTGGCGCGGCGGTGCTCGGGGTTGGTCGCGCCGGCGCTGACTTGATCGAAATGGTCTACACGGTCACGAAGGGTTTGCCCAACAGCCGGCTTCATGAAAGCGAAGCCGATCGTATTGGGGTCGAATTGGCCGCGCGCGCTGGTTTTGATCCGCGTGCCGCGATTTCGCTATGGCGAAAGATGGCGGCCAATGACGCAGGGGGCGGCCCGCAGTGGCTCAGCACCCATCCGTCGGCCAATTCGCGAATTCGCGAGCTCGAGGTCTACGCGAACCGGGTCATGCCCTTGTACGAGCAGGCGCGCCCGAAGCGCTGAGCACAGGGCCCGGAATGCCGCCCTGCGTGGCATAATCACAGGTTCCTTCAAGCTTTGCGGGCCTTGCAGGCCTGCCAGGAATCGCGATGTCGCTCGTTGCGCGCACTCTCTACGACAAGCTCTGGGACGACCACCTCGTGCACAGCGAGGATGGCGCAGCCAGCCTGATCTACATCGATCGCCATCTGCTGCATGAGGTGACCAGCCCGCAGGCCTTCGAAGGTCTGCGTATTGCCGGTCGTCAGCCATGGCGCACCTCGTCGGTGGTTGCCACTGCCGATCACAACACGCCGACCACTGGTTGGGAGCGTGGCATCGACGGCATCGAGGACCTGACCTCGCGCGAGCAGGTCGTCACGCTCGATCGCAATATCGCCGCGTTCGGCGTGCAGACCTACTTCCCGTTCCTGGATAAGCGTCAGGGCATCGTGCACGTGATCGGCCCGGAGCAGGGGGCCACGCTGCCCGGCATGACGGTGGTCTGCGGTGATTCGCACACCAGCACGCATGGTGCGTTTGCCTGCCTCGCGTTTGGCATCGGTACGTCAGAGGTCGAGCATGTGCTGGCCACGCAGTGCCTGGTCGCGCGCAAGATGAAGAACATGTTGGTCGAGGTCGAAGGCGCGCTGCCGCGCGGCGTCACCGCCAAGGATGTGGTGCTCGCGATCATCGGTCGGATCGGTACGGCCGGCGGTACTGGCCATGCGATCGAGTTTGCCGGTTCCACCATTCGCTCCCTGTCGATGGAAGGCCGGATGACGATCTGCAACATGGCCATCGAGGCAGGCGCACGCGCCGGCATGGTGGCCGTGGACGAGACCACGATTTCCTACCTCAAAGGTCGCCCGATGTCCCCCACCGGTGCCGATTGGGATCGTGCGATCGCGCATTGGCGCACGCTGCGCTCCGATCCGGGCGCCAAATTTGATTCGGTGATTCGCATCGACGCCACTCAGCTGCGTCCGCATGTCACCTGGGGTACCTCGCCTGAAATGGTGGTCGGTATCGACGATCGCGTTCCGGATCCCGACAAGGAAAAGGACGCCACTCGCCGCGAGGGCATGGAGCGGGCCTTGCAATACATGGGCTTGAAGCCGAACACCCCGATCAGCGAGATCCGCATCGACAAGGTGTTTATCGGCTCATGCACCAATTCACGCATTGAAGACCTGCGAGCTGCAGCGGCCGTGGTGCGTGGCCGGCGCAAGGCCGACAGTGTCAAGGTGGCGATGGTGGTGCCCGGTTCCGGACCGGTCAAGGCTCAGGCCGAGGCAGAAGGCCTGGACAAGATCTTTCGGGCCGCCGGCTTTGAATGGCGCGAGCCGGGTTGCTCGATGTGCCTGGCCATGAACGCCGACCGTCTCGAGCCGGGCGAGCGTTGCGCGTCCACATCCAACCGGAATTTCGAAGGGCGCCAGGGCGCGGGCGGACGCACGCACCTGGTCTCTTTAATTTAAAAGA
>JALRBB010000498.1 GCA_023257915.1 Quisquiliibacterium sp.
GGTCATGACCCACTCTCCTTCCGGAATCGCTCCGGGAGCGCTGGCCGCCGAGGCCGCCCGAATGATGGAAGACCGTCGGATCAGCCAGCTACTGGTGCTCGACGAATCCCGCCATCTGGTGGGTGCGCTGCACATCCACGACCTGCTCAGCGCGAAGGTGGTCTGATTGCAAACGCCGGAGCACGAAGACCGACGGCAAGCCGTACGCGCCAGAGCCAAGGCGATCCGGATGCTGGCGCTGGATGTCGACGGCACGATGACCGACGGCACGATCTACATTGGGCCTCAGTCCGAGGCGATGAAAGGCTTCTCGGTTCGCGACGGCCTCGGGCTTGCCTTGCTTCGTCAGGCGGGGCTGAAAATCGCGATCGTGACCGCGCGGCAATCCTCGATCGTTCAGGTGCGCGCGGCTGAACTGCGCGTCGACGCGGTCAGGCAGTCCGCCGGCAACAAGGCGCAGGCGCTGCGCCAGCTCGCCCAGGAGTTTCAGCTTGAACTCGACCAGGTCGCTTACATGGGCGACGACTGGAACGATCTGCCCGCGCTATCCATCGCCGGGCTCGCGGCAGCACCGGCCGATGCGACAGACCCGGTACTGAAGGCCGCGCACTGGGTCTCGCGCCAACCCGCCGGCCACGGCGCGGTCCGCGAACTGGCAGAGTGGCTGCTCGATTGCCAGGGCAAGCTCTCCGGACTGCTCGATGCCTACCGGCAGCCCGCGAGATGAATGCGCGCGTGTACGACCGTCTGTCGGCTGCGTTGTCGGTCGGGATTTTGTCGGTGCTGGCGGCAGTCAGCTACTACCTGGTCGAATTGAGCGATCAGTTCGCGCGGCTGGAACGGGCGCGGCCGACCGGGCATGAGGCCGACTACATCGTCGAAGGGCTTGCGCTGACCCGTATGAACCGGGAAGGCGCGCCGCTGTTCCGGCTGTCGGCAGATCGGCTGACTCACTATGGCGACGACAACACCAGCGAATTCGAACGCCCGAAGATGGTCAGCCTCGACCCCGACAAACCACTGGTCCGGCTGCACGCAAACCGCGGACGCACTGATGCGTCGGGTCAGGTGACCCATCTACACGAGAACGTGCTGCTGACGCGCGCAGCGCAGGCCGACCGCGCCGAATTGCAGGTGCGAACCGACTACGTGAAGGTTCTGGCCGACCCGGAAATCGCGATCACCGACCGGCCCGTGACGATCCGCTACGGGGAGTCTTCCTTGACTGGCATCGGCATGGAATTCAATAATTCCACGCGCGTTCTCGACGTGCTTTCCGACGTGCGTGGCACCTGGGTCGCGCAGCAACGCAAACAATGACCGTCCAGCCAGAACGCTCCCCCCCTGCAATCGGCGCCGATGCGCCGCTCAAAGCGCTTGCACGAAGCGCGCTTGCCGCGCTGCTGGCGCTGCTCATCGCCCTGCCGGGCGGGATTGCCCACGCGGAGCGGGCCGATCGCGAAAAGCCGGTGCAGGTCGAAGCCGACGCGATGACCTATGACGACGCAAAACAGGTCAATGTTTTTACGGGAGCGGTCAGGCTGACCAAGGGCACGATCCTGCTGACCGCCGATCGTCTGGTGCTGCGTCAGGATGCGGATGGCTTCCAGTATGGCACCGCCACCGGGACTCCGGCCCGGTTTCGCCAGAAACGCGACGCGCCTGGCGATCAGTTTGTCGCCGGCGAGGCGCTACGCATCGAATACGACGGCAAGACCGAAACCGTACGACTGATTCAAAAGGCGATGATGACGAGGCTGGAGGGCACGCGGGTCACCGACGAGGTGCATGGCAACCTGATCGTGTACGAGAGCCGCAGCGAGTTCGTGACGGTCGAGAGCGGCGGTCCGAAGGCAGCCACGCCAGAAAATCCGGCCGGCCGGGTCAAGGTCATCATTCAGCCAAAGAGCAGCGATGCGGACAAGGGCGCCCCGACCACGCTCTCGCCCGCCCGCAAACTGGAGTCGGCGCCCCGTTAGGCACGCAACCGTAGGCCCCTTCTCGCGCCCGGTGCCCGAGACACACGATTCGAGAAGATGACCCCGCAAGCCCGTCCATCCCCGCCGAGCGGAACACAGCCGGCAAGCACAAGCCGGCTAGAAGCCGAACACCTGATGAAGGCCTATCACGGCCGTAAGGTCGTTCAGGACGTGTCGCTGCAGGTCGACAATGGCGAGGTGGTCGGCCTGCTCGGACCGAACGGCGC
>JALRBB010000519.1 GCA_023257915.1 Quisquiliibacterium sp.
CGCACGCCGGTGAGCAGTGCGTCGAGGTCCATGCCCTCGACGACCGACAGGTTCTTCATGACGGTCTCACGCAGCGGCGGCGGGCATGGCGCGATACCAAAACCACAGTTGCCGATCACCGCGGTGGTCACCCCGAGCGACGGCGACGGCGAGCAAGTACGATCCCAGGTGACTTGCGCATCGTAGTGCGTGTGCAAATCGACGATGCCGGGCGCCAGCGCGAGGCCTTGCGCATCGATGCTGTCGCGTGCTGCGCCGTCGAGCTTTCCGATCGCGGCGATGCGTCCGTCGCGCACCGCAACGTCACCGTGAAAAGGCTCCGCACCGGAACCGTCGACGATCAAGGCATTGCGGATCAACAGATCATGGCTCATCGGCTGCGTTCCTTCGTCATTCGAGCGGCGGCCATGGTATCACCGGGGCTGCGCGTGCCTGCCATGGCCGCGCCGCCGGGTTTCATCATCCGAACCGACTGAAATCCGGCTTGCGTTTCTCCAGAAAGGCCGAAAAGGCCTCACGTGCCTCGGGCGAGCCGAGCATCGCGCGAAACTCTTCGCCTTCGGCCTGCATCTGCTGTGCGATCGCCTGCTGCTGGCCCTGCTTGAGCAGGCGCTTGGTGACCCGCATCGACGAGGCCGGCAACCGAGCCAGCGCCTGCGCGCGTTCCAGGGCGTGAGCGATCGTCTTGTCGTCGGGCAGCACCTCGTTGACGAAGCCCATCTCGCGCGCCTGCAGCGGGCCGATCGCCTCACCAAACAGCAACATCGCGGCGGCGCGGTGATAGCCGGCAACCGCCGGCAGCAGCAGGCTGGAGGCGGCCTCCGGGCACAGGCCAAGCTGGGAGAACGGCGTTGCGAAGCGGGCCGACTCACCGGCGTAGACCAGGTCGCAGTGCAGCAGCAGCGTCGTGCCGATGCCGACCGCCGGGCCGTTCACCGCCGCCAGCAGCGGCTTGGTGAACACGCTGATGTTGTGCAGGAAGCGGAACACCGGACTGGCCTCGCCTTGCGGCGGGTTCGACAGGAAATCCTGCAGGTCGTTGCCGGCCGTGAACGCGGTCTGCGAGCCGTGGATCAGCACCGCGCGCACCGAAGCATCGGCGCCAGCCTGCTCGAGCGCATCGGCGAGCGCCGCGTACATCGCCGCGGTGATCGCGTTTTTCTTGTCGGGCCGGTCGAACGCCAGCGTCATCACCGCCCCCTGCATCTGCACCTTGATCGACATCTTGAACTCCCCGTTCATGCAATCCCTGACCATCGGACGACAAACCGGTTTGCAACCGGCATCTAAGCGACTGATTCTCGCATCAGCTTGCCGAGCGCTTGCCGCGCACCGCAAGGCGCACCTTAGATCCGGCCCGAGCACCGACATTCACGCCGGCCAACTTTCGTTTCCATCACGCAAACAACCAGTTTCCAAAACGCCGGGTTTTCCCGCCAAAACCGGTGATATGCTGCTTTGCGGATTGCGCCTTCAATCCGCGAATAACACACCATGCGCCCGCATATGCGAGGCGTCGCCGACAGGGAGTTCCGATGAAGACGAGGCGGGGACCGGTACGCGACAGGTTCGCGAATCCGTTATTGATCTGCAGTTCACTGTTCGCGTTGCCGCTGGCCTGCCTGGCCGGCGCCGCCCACGCGCAAAGCTCCGCCCAACAGTCGGCGAAGGGACTGGATGAAGTAGTCGTCAGCGCGTCGCGACTGCCGGTCACCGACAGCGGGCTTGCGCAGAGCGTCACCATCATCGACAAGGCCGAGATCCTGGAGACCAATCCGGCGCGCATCGAGGATGTACTGTCCCGGGTCACCGGGGTGCACATGACCCGGTCCGGATCCGGCAGCGGCTTCTCGTCGATCTTCATGCGCGGCGGCGAAGAAAGCCATGTGCTGATCATGGTCGACGGCGTCAAGATGAACGATCCGACCACCGACCGCGGCAGCGCCTACGACCTGTCGTCGATCGATATCTCGCAGGTCGAGCGCATCGAAGTGCTGCGCGGCCCGGCCTCGGCAATCCATGGCGGTGAAGCGCTGTCGGGCGTCATCAACATCATCACCAAGGGTGCGGTCAAGCAAGGCCTGCACGGCGATGGCTACCTTGGTCTCGGTCAGGATGGCTATGCGCGTAGCGGCGGTTCGCTGCGCTTTGGCAACGACATGGTGCGCGGTCAAGTGCGCGTCGGGCGTAGTCTGGAAACCGCCCCCGGTGACACTGGTTCACTGCGGCTGAGCAACTTCGGCGGTTCGCTGCGATTCATGCCGTCGGCAACCGTCGATGGCGAGCTGTTCATCACCCGGACCGAACGCAATAGCAATGCGTTCCCGGACCAGAGCGGTGGCCCGCGCCTGGCAATCAGCCCGGAGCGCTCGACCCGCGAGTCGGTCGACACCACCTATGGCGCCAAGATCTCTGCCGGAGATGCGCGTACCGTGCTGGTGCAGGGCCTGGCGTCGGTGCTGGACCGCACCGAGAAGTCGAACAACGCCGCGATTTTTTACGCGCCATTCGCCCAGGGCGTTGCCGTACCTGGCTACGTCTCGAATACGGACTTTCGCCGGACCACGCTAAACCTGTCCGCGACGCATGAGTTCAAGCCTGGCTCGAGCATCGTCGTTGGGGCGGAGCGGCAAAACGAAGACGGAAACTCGAAGGGCGCGATTGACTACACGCCCTACGGCGTGCCGTTCCCGGTCCCGTCAGACTTCCAGCTTGAGCGCAGCACCAATTCGGTGTTTGCCGAAAGCCGCTTCCAGATTGCCAAACCGGTGTCGTTGCAATTGGGAGTTCGTCGCGACAGCACCACCGGTGGACTGGGCGACACCACACCGCACCTGGGCGCGGTCTGGCAACTGCCGAACGGGTCGACCAAGCTGCGCGCCAGTTACAGCGAGGGCTTCAAGCTGCCGAGCTTCTTCGCCTTGGCCCACCCGATTGTCGGTAACGCGAGCTTGAAGCCGGAGCGCAGCAAGAACACCGAACTGGGGTTTTCGCAGCGCCTCGACGCAAAAGGCTCAAGCTTCGATGTGAACCTGTTCCATATCGACTATCGCGACCTGGTGTATCTGGAGCAAAGCGGCTATTCCTACCAGATGGTCAACCGCGGCATGGTCAGAACGCAAGGCATCGAGCCAACACTTGACTACCGGTTCAGCCCGAGTCTGCGCGGACGACTAGGCCTGACGCTAATGGATA
>JALRBB010000559.1 GCA_023257915.1 Quisquiliibacterium sp.
GCGCCAGCACCCGGTCGCCATGCATCGCCTTTTGCATTTCGCGCGGACTCAGGAACATGTCGCCCCCGCCGGCGTCCGGAATCAAAAAGCCGAACCCATCGCGATGGCCCTGCACACGCCCGGCAACGAAGTCGAGCTTGCTGGGCAGCAGCAGAACTCCCTTGCGGTTTGGCATCAGTTGCCCGTCGCGCTCCATCGCCGCCAGGCGCTTGTGGAGCGGGCCAACCTGCGCGTCCTGCAATCCAAGTTGCAAGACGAGTTCGTCTGGCGTCAACGGGACATCGGCCTGCCGCAGGCAGGCGAGAATCTCGTCTCTGGATGGAATTTCGACCTCGAAGCTGCGTTCAACGGGCCTGTCCGAGCCCGACGGGCTGCGCCTCGTCTTCTTGCGACCTTTGTCGCCGTCGCTGCTGGCTTCGCCCTTGTCGGCGGCGCGCTTGCCTGACCGGACCGTCATGGGTTCCCTCGCACGGCGCATGGCGCCACTACCTCTGGCGCGGCTGCCACCAGAAATCCACCCAATCCGGGGTAAATAGCTGCCCGCGTAGGCATCACCCGCGCGGGTATCGTTCGCATCGATCGAATTGACAAATCGTCATAGTCCTATAAAATCTTTTGCTCTGTTGGTTTCGCCCTAAGCGACGCCCGCAGCCCAGATGGCGGAATTGGTAGACGCACTAGGGTCAGGTCCTCGCGGTGGCAACACTGTGGAGGTTCGAGTCCTCTTCTGGGCACCATTTTGAAGGAAAAGCCTCGCGAATGCGGGGCTTTTTCGTATGGGTCGCGCGATGCAAGTCCCATTCCTTCGACACGCACCCCATCGACATACACCAACGAGGCGGCAACAAACCCGGCACACCTGCACGGATATCCGCAGCTCGGATATCCGCTGCACACATATCCGCGATTCATCCGCGCCAACCTCTATGCTACGCCGATGCCCAAACGCGCAAACCCAAACCACCCGACCCGCGAACGCCTGATCGACACGGTGCTCGAGCTGACCGGATCTCGGCCAATCGAGAAGATCACCTCCGATCAAGTGCTCGAGCGATCGGGGATCTCCAAGGGGTCTCTGTACCATCACTTCGAAGATTTCCAGGACCTGATCGGTGCCGCGGCGGTCAAACTGTATGCCTCCGGCGTAAACGACAGCATTGAACAGATCGAACACCTGTTTGAACGCTGCGATTCGGTCGAATCATTTTATGCAGCGCTCGACAGCGTCACACAAGCCACCCAGGATCCGAATCGGCATCCGGCGCGGATGCAACGAATCACCCTGATCAGCCTGGCGAGTCGCACCGAAAAGCTGCGCACGGTGCTGGCCGCCGAACAACAACGCCTGTCGGACACACTGAGCGCATTGATCAGGCGAGCCCAACTCAGCGGCTGGGTCGATCGGAAGCTTGACGCGCAAGCGGTAGCGGTCTTCATTCAGGCCTACACGACCGGCCGGGTTCTCGACGATATCTCGCTGTCACCGGTGGATCCGGCTTCATGGACAGCATTGATCAAACACATGATCCGACTACTGCTGCCCCCGCGAAACGCCTGAGTTCGCCCTCATGTCGACAGGCGCGTTGCGCTTTCCCGGGAGGTCGCTCGACATCGAATACCCGTACGCCTCGGCGCAAGTCTGCGCTCACAGGCTAGCAATCATTGTTTACGCTCGTAGAGCTCGAACGGCTGGTGAATCCAGGGATTTTCCGGCAGGTACTCGACAAAATAATCCGGCCGAAATGTCGACGCTCCCTTGACCCACAATACGCCGCTGCGCAACTCTTGCACCTGCGGATAACGCTGACGCAAGGCTGGCATCACCGCCTCAAGCGTCGCCCCCGAATCGGCAAGATCGTCGAGGACCAGCCAGCGGCCCTGCGGCAAAGGCTCAGCGCTTGCCAGATGCTCGCCAAGAATGAGCTGCCCCTGCAAGGTGCCTGCGGCCTCCCGATACGAACTGGTAAACAGCACTCCGAGCGGCTTGTCGAACAGGCGGGAAAACACATCGCCAACTCTCAACCCGCCCCTGGCCAGACAGACGATGGCATCGAACTGCCAACCTGACTCGCGAACCTTGTCGGCAAGCTTCTCGATCAGGCCGTAGTACTCGGTCCAGCCGATATGCAGATCCGTCGTGGAATCGCTCATCACCGGTCTCCAGCAATCGTCGCGCCTACCGTTGTGCGCAAAGTGAGCTGCGTTTCAGCCAAGAGATTTAGTGGAACGGATGGCGCACCAGGATCGTCTCATCGCGATCCGGGCCTGTGGACACGATGTCCACCGGCGCGCCAACCAGTTCGGACAGCCTGACCAGGTAATTGCGCGCATTGACCGGAAGCGCGTCCCAGTCGCACACGCCGAAGGTGGAATCGGTCCAGCCCGGCAACTCTTCGAACACCGCCTCGAGGGTGTCGACCGCATCGGCACCGAACGGAAGCATGTCGATGGTCGGCGCCCCACTGGCACCTTTCTCCCGGTACCCCACGCAGATCTTGACCGAGGCCAGACCGTCAAGCACGTCGAGCTTCGTAATGCAAAGACCGGTCACCCCATTGAGCTGGATCGATCGCTTGAGCGCCGGCGCATCGAACCAGCCGGTACGACGTGGTCGCCCGGTCACCGAACCGAATTCATTGCCCTTTTCAGCAAGATGGCGACCGGTATCGTCGAACAATTCGGTCGGGAACGGCCCAGATCCCACACGCGTGGTGTACGCCTTCGTGATGCCAAGCACGTACTGCAGGGCCTGAGGACCGACGCCGGCACCGGCCGCCGCAGCACCAGCCACGCAATTACTACTGGTCACGAAAGGATAGGTCCCATGGTCGATGTCGAGCAAAGCCCCCTGCGCGCCTTCGAACAGCAGGTTGTCACCTCGCGCCATGGCCTCGCCGAGCAGGCGCGGCACATCTGCCACCATCGGAGCGATCTTGTCGGCAAGCGCCAGCGCACCGTCGACGACCGCATTTGCATCCAGCGCCTCGGCTCCCAGATAGTGTTTCAGCACGAAGTTGTGAAAATCAAGCACCTCGACGACCCGCTCACGAAACCGGTCTGGCGCAAAAAGATCGCACACGCGCAATGCGCGCCGGGCAACCTTGTCCTCATAGGCGGGACCAATGCCACGACCGGTTGTACCGATTTTTCCGGCGCCCTTCTTGGCCTCACGAGCCTGATCAACCGCAACGTGATACGGAAGAATCAGTGGGCACGCCTCGCTGATCCGCAGGCGCTCGCGCACCTGCACGCCAGCGCGTTCGAGTTCTTCAATCTCCTGCAAGAGAGCCGTCGGAGACAGCACGACGCCATTGCCGATGTAGCAGATGACATTCGGGCGCAAAATGCCGGACGGAATCAGCCGCAGCACCTGCTTTTTGCCGCCGATCACCAGCGTGTGGCCTGCGTTGTGGCCGCCCTGGAATCGAACCACGCCTTGCGCAGACTCGGTCAGCCAGTCAACCAGCTTGCCCTTGCCTTCATCGCCCCATTGGGTGCCGATGACCACTACATTCTTGCCCATCTGTTTGTGCCTCAAGGCGCCAGGCGCCGGATTACCGAAATTTTGTTGACAACCCAACGACAGCCACGTCGGCTGCGGTGACTTCTACTGCAAGGACTTCAGGCGCCAGGAACCGCCCTGCATCACGAGTTCGCGATCACAGGAAAATTCCAGCTGTTCATGTTCGTGACCGGGTAGCGTCTGCAGCACGATCTCGCCGCTTGCTCGCAACCCGGCAATGCAATCGGCCAGCACCGGATCATCGGACCAGGGCGCGCGGATCGCCGCGGCCGGTTCGCCCGCCTGCGCCAGTGAAGCGAGCTCACGCAATTCGAGAGAGAACCCGGTGGCGGGCCTGGCCCTGCCAAAATCCAGCCCGATATCGTCGTAACGCCCGCCGCGGGCAACCGCATTGGGAATCGCATCGACATACGCGGCAAACGTGATTCCGCTGTGATACTGGTAGCCGCGCTGGTCGGCCAGATCGACCGAAATCTCGACTTGCGGATACCGCCGCCATATGGGCGATTCGACCAGCCGCTCGAGGGTATCCAGCGCCAGGCGAATCGGCTCAAGATCAGGCAGCAATGCCCTGCCGCGCGCGATCACCGAGCCCTCGCCAGATGCATCGCCGTAGAGTTCCGGAAGCGCCAGCAACGCGCTGCGCGCCAGGGCAGACGCCGCCGGGTCCACTGCCGCCGGGGTGGCGATCAAATACTCGGCAAGATCCGGAACATCCTTGCGCTGCAACGCAGCGTAGATCTCACCGGCATCGAGCGCCGGATCAAGCGCAAGAATTGCCGGCACAATTCCAGCGTGGCACAAATCAAGCCTGACCGATCCGACATGCGCTTGCTCGAGCGACGCGATCATCAGTTCGATGACTTCAAGATCGGCCTCAAGCCCTGCATGACCGTAGAGCTCTGCGCCAACCTGCAGGGGTTCGCGCGAGGCAAACAGGCCTGCCGGCCGTGCATGGAGCACCGAACCGGCATAGCAAAGACGCGCGATACCCGCACGATTGAGAAGATGCGCATCGATGCGAGCGACCTGCGGAGTCATGTCTGCCCGGATGCCAAGGGTGCGTCCCGAGAGCTGATCAACCAGTTGCAACGTGCGATGAGCAAGGTCACGCCCCGAACCGGTGAGCAGCGACTCGATGTGCTCGAGCAGCGGCGGCATCACGAGTTCGTATCCGTAGGTGCGGTACAGGTCAAGAAGCCTGCGACGCAACATCTCGATCGCCCTGGCCTCGGAAGGCAGAACGTCGGAGATGCTCTCGGGAAGAAGCCAGCGGGGCATGAATTTCCAGAAATCTGCGAGCAAAGCGACCGGACAAGAGCCGGACGAAAGTAAGGTCCAGACAAGCTTTCCGAGGTCCGGCGAAAGTCTCAAGGCCAGGCAAGGCAATCAACCGCTCGGGCACGGATCAAGTCCAAGTGCCACAAACCGTCGTGCCAGAAAGCCAATCAAAGTCAGCGCCAGAAAAGACTCGAGGGCGAAGCCCGCCCGACGAGCCCCTCGTTTCAGGGGCGCAAAACCCGGTATTGTCGCCGATTCAGGCCGAGATCAGCAAGAGGCCGATCAAAACCGCACACAAACCGACGAACCGAAGCTGGCCGTCACGAAATTGGGCGATCCGGCTGACCGCCGCACGCCACTGCGACGGAGCCACCATCGGCATCAGACCTTCGAAGATCAGCACGAAGCCGAACGCCAGCAACAGCGATTCGCCCATCGCGGCCGCGCCTTACTTGGCAGGCGCAGCAGCTCCGGCCGCGGCCGGACGGCTCGACTGGCCGCTGGACGCGCGGAAGTAACGGAAGAAGTCCGCAGACGGATCGATGACCAGCACATCACTACGGCTTCTGAACGATGCGCGGTAGGCCTCGAGGCTCCGATAGAACGATGCGAATTCCGGATTTTGGCCGAATGCACCGGCGTACACCTGCGCAGCCTTCGCATCGCCCTCGCCCTTGAGAACCTGAGCGTCCCGATACGCTTCGGCCAGAATGACCTCGCGCTGACGATCGGCATCGGCACGGATCTTTTCGGACTCCGCAGAACCGGTAGCGCGACGCTCATTGGCGACCCGCTTGCGCTCGGACTGCATCCGGTCGAATACCCTCTCCTGCACCTCCGGGGCGAAGTCGACACGCTTGAGTCGAACGTCAACGATCTCGGCGCCAAGCTGCTTGGCGTCATCGTTTACCTTGACCAGCACGTTGTCAGTGATCTCGTGGCGAGTACCCGAGATCACGTCGGCAACGGTCCGCTTGGCGATCTCGTTGTTCAGCGCATCACGCAGACTTCGCGAAATGCGATCCGCGGCAACGAGTTCACTACCCTGAACCGAACGGACGAACTGGCGCGGGTCGGCAATCCGCCATTTCACGAAGGTATCGATCTGGATATTCAGCTTCTCCGACGTGATGAAGCGATCAATGTCGGCCGTGTCGATGGTCAGGATGCGCCGATCAAAATACTGCACGTTTTGAAACGGTGGCGGCATCTTGAAATGCAGGCCTGGCTGGTCGATGACCTTACGGATTTCGCCAAGCGCATAGACCACCGCGTACTGACGCTGATCGACAACAAACAGGGTCGAACCCAGCACGCCAAGCGCGACCAACACCAGGAGGATGAACGGAACAATGCGATTCATGGTGCCTGCCTCCTCAACGCGACTGGGAACGGTCGCGCGAGCGAAGGCTCTCGCGGGAACGGAAGGTATCGACCGCCGGCGGCGCCGGCTCGACCGGCGTGGCTGACGGGGCTATCTGCCCAACCGGGCGCGCAGACCCGTCGGCGCCACCCTGGATCAGTTTGTCCAGCGGCAGATACAGCAGATTTCCGCCGCTGCGCGAATCAACCATCACCTTGCTGGTGTTGGCAAACACTTGCTGCATGGTCTCCAGATACATCCGTTCTCGAGTGACTTGCGGGGCGCGGCTGTACTCGGTGAGAACCTGCCGGAAGCGATTGGCATCACCCTCAGCGGTCGCGATCACGCGTTGCTTGTAGCCGTCGGCCTCCTGGGCCAGTCTGGCCGCGGTACCACGCGCTTTCGGAATCACGTCGTTCGCGTAGGCTCGTCCTTCATTGATCAGACGCTCGCGATCCTGGGCTGCCTTGTTCGCATCCTCAAACGCCGCCTGTGCCTGCTCAGGCGGCTGCGCCTGCTGGATCGTGACGTCGACAATCGAGACGCCGGCCTTGTACTTGTCGACGATCGACTGCATCAGCATGCGCGCATCCTTGGCGACTGCTTCCTTTTCTTCGTAAAGCACCTGGTCGACACCGCGACGGGCAACGACCTCACGCATCGCGGTCTCAGCACCCTGGCGGATCAATTCCTCCGGGGCCGGCCCAGGATTGTTGTTGAACAACCAGGCGACCGGATCGGCGAGGCGGTATTGCACTGCAAACTGCATGTCGACGATGCTCTGGTCCTCGGTCAGCATCAGTGACTCACGCAACACCTTGTTCTTGACGTTGCTGCGATAGCCGATCTCGATCTGGCGCAATTGCTGAACGTTGACCATTTCGTGGGTTTCCACCGGAAACGGTATGCGCCAGGTAAAACCCGCCCGGTCGTTCAGATACTTGAATTCACCGAACCGCAGCACCGCAGCCGCCTGACCCTCAGGAACGATGTAAAAACCGCTCGCAAGCCACAACAGCAACCCGATCACGGCGAGCACACCGATACCGGTTCCTGCTCCCTTGAACGACGGACCTTCACCGGACGAGCCGCCCGGCGGGACGCCACCGCCACGACGCCCGAACATGTTGTTCAGTCGTCGATTGAAGTCACGCCAGAGTTCATCGAGATCGGGCGGACCCTCATTGCCGGGACGCTGGGGGCCGGGGTTGTTGCCCCCGCCGCCGCCCTGACCGCGCCCCCAACCGGGGTCATTCAGGGAAAATATCCTGCGGATTGCTTGTCGCATCATTGGTTTTGTTTAAACGATCAGACGAACTGGTCGTGCGTCGGAGAAATGGACGAAGAACTTTCCTTGGGCGATGAATCTGGGTCTGGAGATTCGTCCTCCAGCCCTTCGCCCCAGAGGCCGGCGTCGACGCCGGAAGGCGAATCTGCGCGCCGAGCTTCACCAGCTCGATCTGCAAGTGCCCCGCGCAACCACTCCAGCCCTTCGCCGGTGACTGCACTGAGTGAAATTTTGCTGATGCTACCACAGGGCCCGCGCTGGATTTCGGCCGGCAGGCCCGCCGCGTCGATCTTGTTCAGAACGATGATCGTCGGCACCTGATCAGCCCCGATTTCTGCCAAAACCCGCTCAACCTGTTCGACCTGCTCGTCCCGATCGGGCGCCGAGGCGTCGACGACATGCAACAGCAGATCTGCCTGGGCGGTTTCTTCGAGCGTCGCGCGAAAGGCCTCGACCAGTTGGTGCGGCAGATCGCGAACGAAGCCGACGGTATCGGACAGCACGATCTCGCTCCCGTCGCCCAGACGTAGACGTCGAGTCAGGGTGTCAAGGGTGGCAAACAATTGGTCAGCCGCGTAAGTTCCGGCACCGGTCAGCGCATTGAACAATGTCGACTTCCCGGCGTTTGTGTACCCAACCAGGGACACGGTAAAAGCTTCCCGGCGACTGCGCGCCCGCCGACGGGTGCGACGCTGACGCTCGAGTTTGTCGAGGCGCGCACGCAACTGCCGCGCCTTGGCGTCGAGCATGCGTCGATCAAGCTCGATCTGCTTTTCACCCGGACCACCACGCTGCCCGATGCCGCCGCGCTGCCTTTCAAGGTGACTCCAGCCGCGAACCAAGCGGCTGAGCTGATGTTCGATGCGGGCAAGCTCGACCTGCAGTTTGCCCTCGTTGCTGCGAGCGCGCTGCGCAAAAATGTCGAGGATCAACTCGGTTCGATCGACCACCGGCACCCGCAACAACCGGTTCAGGTTGCGCTGCTGCACCGGCGACAGAGGGTTGTCGAAAATGACGGTGCTGATGCCGGCGTCTTCGATGATCGTCGCGATTTCCTCGGCCTTGCCACTTCCGACCGACAGTGCGGCATCCGGACGATCACGCCGGCATACCAGCCGTTCGACCGGTTGGTAACCCGCCGACGCCGCAAGCGAATGCAACTCGTCCAGTGAGCGCAGGTCGATCGACGTGCGTCCGAAGGCGACCCCGACCAGCAGGGTCTTGACCGGTTCGTTACGCGGGCTCAGCTTTCAGAACTCTCTTGCTGGAAGTTGACCGCACGGGCCGGCACGACCGTGGAGATCCGGGCCGAGGTCGACCCAGACCTTGTCGGCGGAATCACGATCCGCCTCGGTGACCGTCTCCTCGACGCATCCGTCCGGGGTCGCCTCGAACGACTCCGCTCCCAGCTCCTCGC
>JALRBB010000002.1 GCA_023257915.1 Quisquiliibacterium sp.
CTTGCCGACGGGCATATGCCCACCCTGCCCGTAGACAATTATGCACGACGACGCTAGCAATAATGCGCGAAAAACGGCAGAAAATCCCGCGGTGGCGGGCCGCGGCGAGCACTCGGAGATCATGAGCTTCGTCGGGCGCACCGTAGAGTCCGAGTTGTCGGGCAACATGATCGATGTGTGCCCGGTCGGTGCGTTGACCTCGCGTCCGTTCCGCTACAGCGCCCGCACCTGGGAGCTGGTTCGTCGCAAGTCGGTGGCCGCGCATGATTCGCTTGGCTCGAACACCGTCGTCCAGGTCAAGGGCGACCGTGTGATGCGGGTCGTGCCGCTGGAGAATGAGTCCGTCAATGAGTGCTGGCTGTCGGACCGCGATCGCTTCTCGTATGAAGGGCTCAACTCCGACGAGCGTCTGACCGCGCCGATGATCAAGCAGGACGGCAAGTGGATCGAGGTCGACTGGCCCGCCGCGCTGCAGTACGCAGCCCATGCGCTCGCCCGTGTGCGTGAGCAAAAGGGCGCTGCCGCGATTGGTGCGCTGGGCTCACCCAATGCCACCATCGAAGAGCTGCACCTGTTGGGCAAGCTGATGCGTGGCCTTGGCAGCGAAAATATCGACTACCGCTTGCGCCAGCGCGATTTCTCGCTTGATGGCCGTATCGGTGGTGCACCTTGGCTCGGCATGAAGGTTGCCGAGATTGACTCGCTCGATCGCCTGCTACTGGTCGGATCCTTCCTGCGCAAGGACCATCCCTTGCTCGCGTCGCGCGTGCGCCGTGCGGTCAAGCGTGGTGCCCAGGTATCCATCGTGCACGGTGCTGACGACGATCTGCTGATGACGGTCGCCGGCAAGGCGATTGTGGCGCCCAGCCAGTGGCCGGTGTTGCTCGCGCAGATTCTTGTGGCTGTTTTGCGCGCTAAGGAACAGCAGGTGCCGGCGTCGCTCGCTGGCATTGAGCCGGGGCAGCAAGCCGCTCAAATCGCCTCGAGCCTCGTGTCAGGAAACTCCGGCGCAGTGCTGCTTGGTAATGCCGCGGTGCAATGCGATCGCTTTGGCATCCTCGCGCAGCTGGCGCAGGCCATCGCGCAGGCCTGCGGGGCACGCTTCGGTCTGATCGGCGAGGCGGCCAATTCGGTCGGCGGAGCGCTGGTCGGCGCGCTGCCAGGAGCGGGTGGTTTGAATGCTCGCGAGATGGTGGTGCAGCCTCGTGCAGCCTACTTGCTGCTTGGCAATGAGCCTGCCTTCGATCACGGCATGCCGCAGATTGCCAGTGCGGCTCTGGCTTCGGCCGATACCGTGATCGCGCTCAGCGCCTACCGGTCCGCCGAACTGCTCGAGCAGGCCGATTGCCTGCTGCCGATCGCACCGGCAACCGAAACCTCCGGCACCTTCGTCAATGCTGAAGGCAAGGTGCAGTCGTTCAACGGTGTCGTTCGGCCGCGTGGCGAAGCTCGCCCGGCCTGGAAGGTCTTGCGGGTGCTTGGCAACCTGCTTGAGCTCGCCGGGTTCGACTACGATTCTTCGGAAGCGGTTCGCGACGCCGCGCTCAAGGGTGACGTCGAGTCGCGACTGTCCAATCAGATCGCTGCCGATGCGCAGGGCCTTGCGCTGGTTCCGGTTGCGCCGCTAGCGGCCGGAGAACTTGAGCGACTGGCTGATGTGCCGTTGTATTTCACTGACCCGGTCGTCCGGCGTGCGCCCAGTCTGCATCAGACCCGCGATGCGCAGGCTCCGGCCGCGCGGATGAATTCCGCGACGCTCGCCGTGGTGGGCATCGCCGATGGCGACCCGGTGCGCGTCGCACAGGGGCAGGGTGAGGCAGTCGTCGCAGCCCGACTTGATCCGGCCCTTGCCGACGGCGTGGTCCGGCTTGCTGCCGCCCATGCATCGACCGCTGCACTGTCGTCGATGTTCGGCGCGGTGCGGGTCTCGAAGGCCTGAGGCGGGACAGGGAGCGTCGCGAACCATGGATCAACTGTTGCTTCAGATCAACTCGACCGGTGCTGAACTGCTCGGTTCGGCCTGGCCGGTCGTGTGGAACCTGGTCAAGATCATTGCGCTGGTGCTGCCGCTGCTCGGCTGTGTCGCCTATCTCACGCTGTGGGAGCGCAAGATGATCGGCTACATGCACATTCGTATCGGTCCGAACCGGGTCGGCCCGTTCGGCCTGCTGCAGCCAATTGCCGATGCGTTCAAGCTGATCTTCAAGGAGATCATTGCTCCGACGCAGGCCAGCAAGGTCCTCTATTTCGTTGCTCCGGTCATGACGATCATGCCGGCGCTGGCGGCCTGGGCGGTGATTCCGTTTGGTCCGGAGACCGCGCTGTCCAACATCAACGCGGGCCTGCTGTTTCTGCTGGCTATTACGTCGCTGGAGGTCTACGGCGTGATCATCGCCGGTTGGGCGTCCAATTCGAAATACGCGTTCCTGGGCGCGATGCGCGCATCCGCGCAGATGGTGTCCTACGAACTTGCGATCGGCTTTGCGCTGGTGGTGGTGCTGATGGTGTCGGGTAGCCTGAACATGACCGACATTGTGCTCGGGCAGGGCAAGGGCACGTTCGCGCAGATGGGCATCAACTTCCTGTCCTGGAACTGGCTGCCGCTGCTACCGATCTTCGTCGTCTACTTCATCTCCGGCGTGGC
>JALRBB010000059.1 GCA_023257915.1 Quisquiliibacterium sp.
CTGCCCGGTCATCAAGGCCAGTGAAATCAGGCAGCGTGCATTGTCGGTGCCGTGCACATGCTGGCTGACCCCCATGCCCCACAGGATCATCGAGGCGCGCGAGCTTGCATACAGGCGCGCGACTTCGCGCAGCGTCTGCGCATCGATGCCGCAAATCGGAGCCATCACTTCAGGCGAGTAGGCAGCCAGATGCTCGCGCAACGCCTCGAAGCCACTGGTGCGATCCGCGATGAAAGCCTCATCGACGAGCCCCTCTTCGATGATCGCGTGCATCATCGCGTTGAGCATCGCGACGTCGGTGTCGGCACGAAACTGCAAAAACCGATGCGCAATGCGCTCAAGCTCGGTGCGACGCGGATCGCACACGATCAGCCGCGTGCCATCGCGTACCGCGTTCTTGATCCAGGTGGCAGCCACCGGATGATTGACGGTCGGATTGGCGCCGATGATGATCACCACCTCGGCCTTTGCAACATCGCGCACCGGATTGCTGACTGCCCCCGAGCCGATTCCCTCGAGCAAGGCCGACACCGATGAGGCGTGACACAGGCGCGTACAGTGGTCGACGTTGTTGCTGCCAAAGCCGGTGCGCACGAGCTTCTGGAACAGATAGGCCTCCTCGTTGCTGCCCTTGGCTGAACCAAACCCGGCCAGCGCGCCCGGCCCGTGATGCGTTCGGATCGCCCCGAGCCGATTGGCCACCAGGTCAAGCGCCTCATCCCAGCTGGCCTCGCGAAATACCTCGTGCAGGCGCTGCGGATCGATCGCAAGATCTTTCGCACGCGCAGCATCGTCGCGCCGGATCAACGGCCGGGTCAGGCGCTGCGCATGGTGCACGTAATCGAAGCCGAAGCGTCCCTTGACGCAAAGGCGCTGCGCGTTAGCCGGACCATCACGGCCCTCGACATGTGTGATGCGCTCATCGCGTACGTGGAAGCGTAACTGGCAGCCGACGCCGCAATACGGACAGACCGAATCGACGCTGCGATCAGGCGCGGGAATTGCCGCATCGCGCGCAGGCATCAGTGCGCCGGTCGGACAAGCCTGCACACATTCGCCGCAGGCCACGCAACTGGATGCGCCAAGCGGATCATCCTGATCGAACACGATGCGCGAATGCTCGCCGCGCAGCGCCATGCCAATCACATCGTTGCCCTGCTCGTCACGACAGGCGCGCAGGCATCGGGTGCACTGGATGCAGGCGTCGAGCTGCACCGCAATCGCCGGGTGTGAGAGATCCGGAGCAGCCCGCTTGCGCGCCTCAAAGCGTGCAGTCGGCACCTGCTCGATACGCGCCCAGTGCGAGAGCTCGTCATCGCGGCGCAGCGCTTGCGCGGGCATGTCGGCTTGCAGCAGTTCGAGCACCATGCGGCGAGCCTGTCGGGCACGGTCAGCCTCGGTACTGACCTTCATGCCCTGTGCCGGCGCACGGCAGCACGACGGTGCCAGGACACGTTCGCCCTCGATCTCGACCATGCAGGCGCGACAGTTGCCGGCCGGCTGCAGGCCAGCCTGATAGCACAGATGCGGGATATCGATGCCGGCGCGGCGCGCCGCTTCGAGAATGGGTTCGTCGACACGCCCCTCAACCGGGCGACCATTGAGTTCGAAGGTGACTAGCGTCGGACTCATGCGAGCTCCTGCGCGAAATACCGGATCACGCAATCCACCGGGTTCGGCGCCGCCTGCCCCAACCCGCAGATCGATGCGTCACGCATGACGGCCGACAGCTCGGCGAGAAGTTGGGTATCCCAATGTGGCCGCTCGATCAGCTCCAGCGCGCGCGCGGTACCGACCCGGCAAGGCGTGCACTGCCCACAGGACTCGTCGCGGAAAAATCGCATCAGGTTGCGAGCCGCGTCGATCACGCTGTCCTGCTGCGACAGCACGATCACCGCAGCCGAGCCGATGAAACAGCCATGCGGCTGGAGGGTGTCGAAATCGAGCGGGATGTCGGCCATCGAGGCTGGCAAGATGCCGCCGGACGCTCCCCCCGGCAGGTAGGCATGCAAGCGATGCCCTTCGGCCATTCCACCGCAGTACTCGTCGATAAGCTCACGCAGCGTGATGCCAGCCGGCGCCAGTTTAACGCCAGGCAAACGCACCCGACCCGAGACCGAAAATGAGCGCAAGCCGCGTCGCCCGTGACGTCCATGGGAGGCGAACCAGTCGGCCCCCTTGTCCAGGATGTCGCGCACCCGGTAGAGGGTCTCGAAGTTGTGAACCAGCGTTGGACGACCAAACAGACCGACCTGGGCGACATACGGCGGGCGTAACCGCGGCAGACCGCGGCGCCCCTCGATCGACTCGAGCATCGCCGACTCCTCGCCGCAGATATAGGCCCCTGCGCCGCGCCGCAATTCGATCTGCGGCATGCCAGCTGCCGGCGGATCGGCCCGCAGCGCTGCCAGTTGCTGCTCGAGCATCGCGCGGCAAGCGTGATACTCGTCCCGCAGGTAGATCACCACCCGCTGCGCATCAATCACCCACGCGGCAATCAGCATCCCCTCGAGAAACCGATGCGGATCGCGCTCCAGGTAGAAACGATCCTTGAATGTGCCCGGCTCACCCTCGTCGAGGTTGATCGCCATTAGCCGCGGTCCGGGTTCGCCGCGTACGATGCGCCACTTGCGTCCGGCCGAAAATCCGGCGCCTCCCAGCCCGCGCAGCCCGGAGCGCTCGATCTCGTCGATCAGCGCATCGGCATCACGCTCGCCGGCCACGCAACTGCGCAGCAATTGATAGCCGCCATCAGCCTCATAGTCGACGCGGTCGATGAACGGATGCGGCTCCAGCCTGTCGCGACCATGCGTTGCGCTGTCGAGCACCGCCTGCGCACTGGCTGGCGCGACCGCGCGCTGGCCGACCGCAACCGCCGGAGCCTGTTCGCAGCGGCCAATGCAGGGCGCGGCCAACACCCGCACCTGCTCCCCGAGCACCGTCGGCAGCATCTCGAGCAGCTCACGCGCGCCGGCGATCTCGCACGACAGCCCGGCGCACACCCGCACCGTCAGAGCCGCAGGTGCCGCTTCGTTGTCGCGCACGAGATCGAAGTGGTGATAGAAGCTCGCGACCTCAAACACCTGCACCTGCGACAGCCGCATCTCATGCGCAAGCGCCGACAGATGGCGCTCTGACAGATGACCGAAGTGATCCTGCAAACGATGCAGATGCTCGATCAGCACATCGGGGGCGCGAGAGGCATCCCCGAGCAAGGCCTGCACCTGCGCAAGCGCCGCGGGATCGACCACTCGCCCCTTGGGCGCGGCTCGCTTGCGCTGACGCGTCGGCTCAGCACTGATGACAGGAATTCGGATCTCTTTTTGCACGGGGCGTTTCGCGATACCGCGGGAGCAAGCAGCGCAAGCCAGTTTCGGATTGGCTTGCCCGCTGCGATCCGACGGTTCAGGGTTTCAGGATCGTGCGGCCGTGCACCCGGCCGGCACGCAACTGTTCAAGCGCATCACTGGCCTCACCCAACGCCCGGTTGGTGATCGGCATCGGAGGCAACTTGCCCTGCCTGGCGATCGCAAGCAGTTCTTCGAGCTCCTGCAAACTGCCCACATACGAGCCGATCACACTGACTGCCCGCATCGATACCATCGCCGGTACGATCGGGGTCGCGCCGCCGATCAGGCCGACACAAACCAGCCGCCCGCCCTTGCGCAGCGCGCCGAACCCGAACGCAAACGAGCTACCCGCACCCACAAAGTCGACCGCAGCGGCCACGCCGCCGCCGCTCGCCTTGAACAGCGCCTTGGCGGCCCCATCGGCTGCGGGGTCGATGACGTCGCCGGCACCGGCTTCGCGCGCGATGTCCCACTTGGACTTGTCGATCTCGGCGACGATCGGCGCAATACCGAACAATTCACGCGCAAGCCGGATACCGGACAGGCCAACGCCGCCCGCGCCGATGATCAGCAGCGGGTCCTTCGGCCCGACAGTGCCTGCCTTGCGCAGCGCGCTGTACGCGGTGAGGCCCGAGCAGGCGAGCGTGCAGGCCTGTTCCTCGGCAAGCGGATCGTAGGCGAGCAGCACCCGTGGATGCGGTACGACCACATGGTCGGCAAAACCACCGTCACGATTGACGCCGAGCGCCTGCGGAGCGTTGCAAAGATGCTCCTGGCCTTGCGTGCAAACGGTGCACTCACCGCAGCCGATCCACGGATAAACCACCCGCTTGTCGCCGATGGCGACGCCGCTGGCCTGCGGCCCGACCGCAACCACGGTGCCGGCAATCTCGTGCCCAAGGGTGCGCGGTAGCTGCATCGGGCGCGACATGTCGAGCCGGTTGCCGCCACCCAGGTCGAAGTAGCCGTCCTGCAGATGCACGTCGCTGTGACAAACGCCGCAACTGCCGATGCGCACGACGACTTCGGTGCTCTGCGGTTTCGGAGTTTCGCGAATGACCTGGGCCAGCGGCTTGCCAAAGGTTTCGACCTGATAGCTCAACATGCGTTGCGTTCCTTTTATCGCGTCAGCGCGTCATACGCCGAGGTAGTTGGCCAGCTCCTGGCTGGCGAGTAGCTCTTGCGAGGGCCCTGACTGCACCACCTCGCCTTTTTGCAGCACCACGGCGTGATCCGACTGTGCCAGTACCCGATGGTAGTCCCGGTCGACAATCAGTGTCGCAACGCCGGCCGCGCGGATCTCGCCGATCACACGCCAGATGTCGGCGACGATCAGCGGCGCCAGGCCCTCGGTGGCTTCGTCGAGGATGATCGCGTCGGGGTTGGTCATCAGCGCCCGGCCGATCGAGAGCATCTGCTGCTCGCCGCCGGAGAGCTGGCTGCCGAGGTTGGTCAGCCGCTCGGACAGGCGCGGGAAGGTCTCCATCACGCGCTCGTAGG
>JALRBB010000093.1 GCA_023257915.1 Quisquiliibacterium sp.
AAGACTCGGAGTGCAACGATGAACAAGATCGTTTCGCATGCCGGCCTGCGCCGGACGATCATTGCCGCCGCGCTGCTCGCAGCATTCGCCTCGGCCCGGGCGCAGCAGGAGGCGGTCGTCGAGCGCTCGGTCGGCGTCGGCGCCGCGCTGGTGAGCGGCGACTCGGCCGACCGGTCAATCTATGGCCAGTACAACGGCTATCGCCAGGATCGCAGCTATGGGCTGCTCGATGTCGACTACTACCGGCGCGATGACGATGCCGGACGCATGACCAGCTTTCGTGGCCGAAACCTGCTTGGCGACACTCGCGAACTCGGTTTTATCTGGAAGCGTCAGGGGCAATGGAAGATTCGCGCCGGCTATGACGAGATCGTCCGCTATGAGCCCTACCGGATCAACTCCGGTCTGCTCGGTGCTGGATCCACCGCTCCGCAGGTGGTTCACCTGGGCGCCGGCGTTGGCACCGGTTCGACGATCGAACCCGTCACACGGCGTCGGGCGTTATCGGTCGCGGTCACGCATCACATTCGTGAAGGCCTGCAATTTGACGCCAACCTGAGCAGCGAAAACAAGGACGGCTCCAGGCTGTTCGGCAGAGGGTTCAACTGCCCGACTCCGCTGTTGCCGGGGTGCGCGACCACCACCGGTATCAGCGCCGGATGGGCGACGCTGATGCTGCCCGAGCCGATCGACACAAACCATACGCAGCTCGATGCGAGGCTCAGCCATGCGTCCGGAAAACTGCGACTGTCGGGAGGCTATTACGGATCATTCTTCGAAAACGCGCACGGGTCGCTCAACCCGGGTATCCCGGGTTCGCTGAACGGACCGCTTGGCAATCCGCTGCCGCTTGCCGCGGGATTGCAGGCTGCGCTCGCACAAGCGATCGCATTAGCCCCTGGCAATGAGGCGCATCAGGTCGACATCGCCGGCAACTATCTGTTTACGCCCACGACCCGTGGCATGTTCAAGCTTGGCTATTCGCGCGCGCTGCAGAATCAGGATTTTTCCGGAGCCGGCCTGTCGGGGGCTCCAGCCGGGGTCTCGGCTCTGGGGGGAAGTCTCGACACCACACTGGTGCAGCTGGGCGTGCGTTCGCGACCGGTCGCCAGGCTGACGCTGGTTGCGGATCTGCGGTTCGAGGATCGGGATGACAACACCCCGATCCGTTACTACAACCTGGTCGGATCCGACATCGTGTACACGAACCGCAATTACTCGCGGTCACGCCTGCGCGGCAAGCTGCAGGCGAGTTACCAGTTTTCGAGCGAATATCGCGGCACGATCGCGGTGGGCCATGACGCCCTCGATCGTGGTGCCTTCACGCCGACCAGCTGGGTCAGGGGGGTCAGTGCGCTGCGCGAAAAGACCGACGAAACCACCTACAAGGCAGAGCTGCGCCGCCGGATGACAGAGAACTTCAGTGGCGCGGTCACGCTGAGTACCGCGCGTCGAGGCGGCTCGAACTGGTCGATGCCCAATGCCGGACCTGGCGTGACCGAGCTTTCTGACATCTCGGGGTTTGCCTACGACGCGGTTTTCATGCCATCGCTGGCTGACCGCAAACGCGACAAGCTGCGGCTGTCGGCCAATTGGCAACCGACCGAGGCCTTGTCGCTTCAGTTCAGCGTCGATGAGGGGCGAGACCGCTACGAACTGCCGACCGGCTATGGTTTGAATGGCAGCGCGATGTCCAGCTACACCCTCGATGCCGACTATGCGCTCGATGATGACTGGCGGCTCAATGGGTACATGTCATTTGGCGACCAGCAGCTTCAGCAGGCGCGCGCTGCCGGCACGATCCTGTCGTTCGACAATAGCAACGCCACGCTCGGGCTCGGCGTCAATGGCAAGCCAAGCAGCAAGTTGGAGGTCGGCGCAGTGTTGTCGGTCATGCACGATCGCAACCGCTATTCTCAGGTGCTCGACACCTACGCCGGCGCCAACAGCGTCGGTCTGCTCGCGGCTACCGGCGGGCTTCCGGACATCGCATTTCGGTTGGCTGAACTGCGGCTTTACGCAGGCTACAAGCTGTCCGCAAACTCGTCGCTCAGGGCTGACATGGTTCATCATCGCGCGCGATTCAACGACTGGGCGTACGGCTACGCCGGGTTGCCGTATGCCTTCAGCGACAATACGACGCTGTCACAGCAAAGCCGACAGCAGGTCAGCTTTATCGGTGTGCGCTACATCTACCGCTGGAAATGAGCATGAACGACGAGGGAAGGATCTCCGAGCAGCTTCGCCCGGGCGGGGCCGGGACGTCCCGATGGCTGGCTGCCTTGTTGCTGACGATACCGGTGATCGTGGTGATCGGATTCGCCGGGCTGGTGTCGCCACCGGGAAGGATGTTCGAGCTTGGCTCGCCGACACCTGCTCCGATGGCTTCCGACGCGCCACAGCCGCAGGCCGATGTCGAGCAGATGGTCGAGCGCCTCGCGGCGCGGCTCAAGAGCCAGCCGGACGATGTGCGCGGCTGGAACACATTGGCGCACTCCTACTACGTGCTCGGGCGCTTTGCCGAGGCGGCGGGCGCGTATGAGCGTCTGCTCGCGCTGACGACGCCGGATGCCGAAACGCTGGCCGATTACGCGGATGCACTCGCGATGACGCAGGGCCGCAGTCTCGCCGGCAAGCCGATGGAACTGGTACGCCAGGCGATCGCCTTGAATCCAGCGCACTGGAAGGCGCTGTCGATGGCTGGCACCGAGGCGTTTCAGCGCGGCGACGCCAAGGCGGCAATCGAGTATTGGAGCCGGGCACGCGCCGCGGTACCAGCTGATTCGGACAATGCCCGGATGCTCGATGCCAATCTTGCGCAAGCCCGGCAGCTCAGCGCCCAACAGCCCGCGCAAGCGACATCGCAGCAGCGCTAACGGGATTCAGCTGACGATTGGCAGCGAGTCAGTCTGGTACAGCAGATTGAGGCTGCGACCCGCAACCGGATCGTGCAGTTCGCAGCGAAAATTCGGGCAGGCGCGCACGCCGCCGATGGCGGACAGCGTTCCGCAAAACATCATGGTTCCCGGAGTTAGCCCGCCCGGGCAGTGCTCGATCAGGCTTGCCAGCGGCCGAATCGCCGCCAGCAATCCTTGCTGATAGGCCAGCTCCTGGTCGTTTTCGCGGATCCAGGAGCGTAGCTGCAGGGCATCTGCCCTGGCGCTGACTTCGTCCCAGCGCCATGCCTCGCGTGCGACCGGCTTGGCGCAAAGCTGTTTGGACAGTGCAACCCCGGCGCGCTCGGCCTCGCGATCGGTGTGATCCGAACCGAGCGTCAGCCAAAGGCCGGCTTCGGTCGCGAAGATCACCGGCTCTGCTTCGCCGGAACTGCCGCTGCCCAGCACCTGAAACTGCGACTTCTGAGTCAGCAGGGATTCGGCCACCCGGTAGTACACCGGTACGCTCGACGGTGCCGGCACGCCGATCGCCGCCAGTTCGTCGATGTGATGCTGCACCGCTTGTGCATTGCGCCCGGTCCAGCCGGCGATCACCAGCCGCTCGATCGAGACCTCGAGCCGCGAGAGGCGGTTTTCCAGTTGCAGGTCGAAACTCAGTTGGGTCATTTCAGATTCCGTCGATCAGTTACAGCGTCGCCGGTTTGTCGGCGCCGGGCGTGGTTGGCATTATGCGACGCATCGCAACCGGCGAGGAGCCCTCGATGATCAAGCTGCACTTCCATCCCTTATCCACGTACACCCGCCGAGTGCGAATCGCGATGCTCGAGAAGGGTATCGAGCATGAGCTGATTGCGGTGGACATGGCCGCGCGCAAGCATCGTGAGCCGGACTATCTGCAGCTCAATCCTTACGGCCGGGTGCCAACCCTGCAGGACGGCGAGTTCCTTTTGTACGAATCCAATGCGATCCTGCAATACCTGGAGGCGATCCATCCGCAGCCGGCGCTAGTGCCGGCCGATGCCAAGGGCAGGGCACTGGTGGACATGCACTTGCGCCTTTGCGATCTGCAGATGGCTCGCCAGACCGGAATCATCATTTTTCCGAAGCGCTTTTTGCCCAAGGATCGCTGGGACGAAAAGGCGATGACGCAGGCGCGGGCCGAGATTGAGCGGCATCTTCAAATTCTGGATCGCCAGCTCCATGGCAGCGAATACCTGGTCGGCAACCAGTACTCGCTGGCCGAGATCAGTTACACGCCGTTCGTGCAGTTCCTGGCGCTGATGGAAATCACGCCGCCGCCGCGGGTCGCCGCCTGGGTTGAGCGCATGCTCGATCGCCCGGCTGCCAGGCAGACCGAGCCGACAAACTGAGCCAATCCTCTGGGTCGGGGGGCAATTTGCCCTCCGGTTGGGATCTGGTTGTCGTCGTCTCCCTGCGCCCCGAGCGCGCATCGAACCGGCCCCGATTGCAGGCCGGAATGCAGCCCTGCGAAACCGGACTTCGGGTGCTTGTATGTTGGATGCCGCTCGGGCAGCATGATGCGCCTTCTGGCCGATCGCGCGGGCAATGAATCCGTGCGCAGACGACATAACAGGGAACACAGGAACACATCATGAAGATTACTTTGGGAATCAAGCCGCTCGCCATGCTGGCCGCGGCAGCATTGGCGGCCGGCTCGGCCGTCGCGCAGAACATCGACGTGCCCAAGTCGCTGACGATGACCGCCTATGACACCGGTTCGTCCGGTTTCAACATGGCGGTCGCGCTGGGCAAGATGTTCAAGGACAAGCACGGTACCGAAACCCGGGTGCTGCCAGCCGGTAACGACATCGCCCGCCTGGCACCGATGCGTACCGGTCGTGCGCAACTCTCGGCGATGGGTGTCGGTGTGTATTTCGCCCAGGAAGGCGTGTTTGAGTTTGGCTCCAAGGAATGGGGGCCGCAGCCGCTGCGCCTGATCCTCGCCTCGACTTCCTGCAACGGCCTGTCGCTGGGCGTCGCCAAGGACGCCGGAGTCAAGGAGATCAAGGATTTGCGTGGCAAGCGGGTTGGCAATGTGATCGGCTCGCCGGCGCTGAACCAGAATGCGCTCGCGGTGCTGGCCTATGGCGGCCTCACCGCCCGCGACGTCAAGATCGTCGAGTTCTCGAACTACGGCGCGATGTGGAAGGGCATCATCAACAATGAGATCGACGCGGCCTTCGCCTCGACGATCTCTGGTCAGTCGCGCGAGGTGGATGCATCGCCCCGTGGCCTGCTCTGGCCGCCGGCGCCCGCCAACGACAAGCCAGCGTGGGAGCGCATGCGCAAGGTCGGCCCGTACTTTTATCCGCACAAGGTCACCTGCGGATCCGGCGGGCTGAACAAGGAGAACCCGACCGAGCTGCCCGCGTATCCGTACCCGATCTTCTCGGCCTACGCGAACCAGTCGGCCGACGTCGTGTATGCGGTTACCAAGTCGCTGATCGTCAACTATGACGACTACAAATCCTCGGTCGCCGGTGCCGATGGCCTGGAGCTCAAGCGCCAGAACCTCGCCTGGGTGCTGCCCTACCACGACGGTACCGTCAGGGCCTTCAAGGAAGCTGGCGTATGGACTGCTGCCGCGCAGGCACACCAGGACATGCTCGTCAAACGCCAGAATGCGCTTGCAGGGGCTTGGGCGGACTTCGTCAAGGGTACCCCGCCGGGCGACAAGGATGCGTTCTACAAGGCCTGGATGGTCAAGCGCAAGCAGGCGCTCGACGCGGTCGGCTTGGATCCGGTCTTCGAGTATTCGCGCTGATCTTCGGAAAGAGCAGGCACACCAATTGTCGGAAGCATCCGTAGAAGTCGAAGAGGGTTCGGACTCCCCCCGGACCCGCCAACTGAACCGCGGCTGGCACGCGCTGTTGCTGACCTGGACCATCGTGTCGATGGTCCTGTGCTTCAACCAGCAGTTCACGCTGCGGTTCTTCCTGGACGTGACCCTGCTCGATACCGAGTACTACTGGGCGCTGGTAGCGGTGCTGCTGCCGCTGGCGTTCATCATCTATCCGGCCAAGCCCGGCCTGCACATCGACAAGGTGCCGGCTTATGACATCGCGCTGTTTGCGATCGCCACCGCGATCTCCTGCGTGATGATCGGTACCGGGCGCGAGTCGGCAGCCAGCGGCTGGGAGTACAGCGCGACCAGTGTCGCGCCCCCCTGGATCGTCTGGTCGGCGGTTGCGATGTGGGCGCTGGTACTCGAGGCTTTGCGACGCGCCGGCGGCTGGGTGCTGCTGGTGATCATGGGCCTGTTCTCGCTGTTTCCGATCTTCTCGGGCGTGATGCCGGCTCCGCTCACCGCGCCATCGGTCAGCCTGCTCGACACCGCCTCGTATCACATCTTTTCGCGCGAGAGCGTGCTCGGCATCCCGATGCGTGCGTTCGCTGAATTGGTGATCGGTTTTCTCGTGTTTGGCACTGCGTTGCAATACACCGGCGCCGGCACCTTCTTCATCAACTTCGCGTTTGCGTTGTGTGGCCACTATCGCGGTGGTGCCGCCAAGGTGGCGATCTTCTCGTCCGGGCTGCTCGGCTCGATGAGCGGCAGCGTGATTTCCAACGTGCTGACCACCGGCACCATGACGATTCCGGCGATGAAACGCACCGGGTTAAAGGCAGCCACCGCCGGCGCGGTCGAGGCCTGCGCGTCGACCGGCGCGGTGCTCGCGCCACCGGTGATGGGTGCCACAGCGTTCGTGATGGCCGAGTTTCTCGACATTCCGTACGCGCAGGTGGCGCTGGCCGCCGCGGTTCCGGCGCTGTTGTACTACTTCGCGCTGTTCATGCAGATCGACAGCAATGCCGGACGCCATGCAATGGTCGGCCTGCCGCGCGAGGAGCTTCCCAATCTGCGGCAGGTATTCCGCGAGGGCTGGTACTTCATCTTCGTGATCGTGCTGCTGGTGGTCTTGTTGCTGGTGATGAAGCGCGAGAACTGGGCACCGTGGATGGCGACCGCGTTGTTGCTGGTGCTCAACCAGGTGTTCTCCAAGCAGCGCTGGGGACGCAAGGAGGTGATCGCATTCATCGAGGGTAACGGCAAGGTGTTTATCGAGCTGATCGCCATCCTTGCCGGGGTCGGCCTGCTGGTCGGTTCGTTCTCACTGACCGGACTGACCGGCACGCTGACCACCGAGTTGCTGCATATCGCTGGAAATTCGCCGATCCTTCTGATGCTGATGGGTGCGATTACCAGCTTCGTGCTCGGCATGGGCATGACGATTACCGCCTGCTACATCTTTCTGGCGGTATTGCTCGCACCCAGCCTGATCAAGGTCGGACTCGACCCGCTCGCGGTACACATGTTCATCATGTACTGGGGCATGGTCTCGTTCATCACCCCGCCGGTGGCGCTGGCCGCCTTCGCCGCGGCCTCGGTGGCCAAGGCCTCGCCGATCGAGACCGGGCTGCAGGCGATGAAGATCGGCAGCATCATCTATTTCGTGCCGTTCTTTTTTCTGATGAATCCCTCACTGGTGCTTCAGGGTGATCTGTCCGACTTCGTGATGCACTTTGTCACCGCGCTGATCGGTGTCGCGCTGGTCTCCAGCGGCTTGCAGGGCTATCAGCAAGGAGTCGGTGATCTGCGCCGCTGCGGTGCGTTCGAGTGGCCGGTACGCCTCGCCCTGATCGTTGGTGGGCTGATGTTCATCGCTCCGGGGGGTGGACTGATGCCGTTGTCGCCGGCGCAGATGACCGGCGGGGCGCTGGTGTTGACCTTGCCGGCACTGGCCCTGGCCAAGCTGCTGGCGCGGCGCGTCGCGAGCTGATGCCGACCGCCCCGCGCTTTGATCATGCGGTGGTGGTCACCGGCCTGCGCATGGACGATGCGGTCGCACTGTTCGGCAGGCTAGGTTTTCTGGTCACTGAACGGGGCCATCACACCCTTGGGTCGATCAACCATCTGCTGGTGCTCGGGCAGACCTATATCGAGTTGCTGGGCCTGCCGCCGGACCGGCCTGACGCCAGGCCCGAGCTTCGCGATTCCGTACCCGGACTCGATGCGCTGGTGTTTGGTTCAGACGATGCGGATGCGACCTGGGCCGAGACCACTGCGCGAGCAGCGCCGATCGGACCCGTGCAGGCCTTCAGTCGTCCGGTGCGCACAGCTCAGGGCGAGCGCGATGCCGCATTTCGAACGGTTCGCTGCCTGCCGGGCAGCGCGCAGGCCGGGCGGCTCTATTTTTGCGAACACCTGACCCCGGAACTGGTCTGGCAGGATGCTTGGCGCGCGCATCCAAACGGCGCGGTCGAACTGGTCGAAGCGCATCTTCAGGTGTCCGATCTTGATCGCGAAGCGCATCTGTATCGCCAGTTGCTTGGTGATCAGGCGGTGCGCATCGAACAGGACGGATTCAGCGCTCAGGCCCTGCCGGTCCGGATCTTCGCGACCCGCGCCGAAGGCGTTGCCAGGATGAGCGGTCTGACCTTGCGTGTGCGCGATCTTTCCCACACCGCCGCGTATCTCGACAAAGCTGGTTTCAACATCCTGCGCAGTCCTGGGCGCATCGAGA
>JALRBB010000150.1 GCA_023257915.1 Quisquiliibacterium sp.
GCCGCATCGTGGATGTCAAATGCCCAGGAAGCGGCATGAGTGACCGGAATTTCTGGGGGAATGTCGCCGAGCTCAGGCAGACCGACGAACTGAAGTTCGTCCTGCGGGACAGGGCTGATTTCGACTGGGCGGTCGCCAGCGAAAACCAGATGCCAACCACCGAGATCGCAGCCAGCGCGCGTCTGCGGCCCAGGCCCGCGACCCGCATCGCGGTGTACTCCGAGTGCGCGGCGAACTGCGACAACGCGAAGATCGTGCCGATCAGCACCGCGATCGGCAGCAATTCATGGATACGCCCCGGCAGTCCGAGTGCGACAAAACCCAGCGCATGCTGGATCTTGTAGCCACCCTTGCCCACGTCCTCGATCTCGTTGATCAGATCGAAAAACGCGAATAGCGCGAGAAAACCAACCAGCACGAACAGCACCGCGGAGATGATCTCGCGCCGCAGATAGCGTCCGACGGTGTTCATCGACGCCCCCTGCCGATACCCAGCGCCGCACCAAGGCCCGCAACCGAAAAGCCAAACCGGAACAAGGTCAGGCGTCGCCAGAACAGCCAGACAACAACAAGCATCACGATCGCGTGCACGACCCACACGCCGAAGGCGAACGGCAGACGCCCCTGCGCGATCCAGGCTTGCGCGAGCGACACCAGATTTGAATACAACACATAGACCAGTAGCGCGACCGCCAGATTCACCGAGCGCCCCACCCGGGGATTGAATGAGGACAGCGGAATCGCCAGCAAGACCAGCAGTAGCGCACTGACCGGCAGGCCGATACGCCAGGCCAGTTCGCCCAGATCCTGCGGCGTACGCGATTCGAGCAGCTCAAGCGTGCTGCGATCCTTGGCCGATAAATCCCGCGCACTGCCCGCGGCGGGCTGAAGGCGCAAGGCATAGCTGGCGAACTCCATGATCCGGAAGCCGCTCGCGCTCTGATCGCCATCGTAGCGACGCCCTTTCTCGAGCACCAAAAACCGCTCGCCGTCAGGCTTGGTCAGCACATGACCACCGGCGGCGACCACAATGGTCAGCCGATCGGCCTTTTGCTGGGTGACGAATACATTGCTGACCGCGGTCTCGTCCTCATCGAGCGACTCGACGAAAAACACCCGCGATCCGCTAGCCGATTCGCTGAATTGGCCGGCCGAGATTCGCGAGACGTCTTCACGCTGCTCGAATCGGCGTGTGTACTCGCCAATCTGGCGGTTGGCCCAGGGTGCGAGTTCGAATCCGATCACGGTAATCACCACCACCAGCGGCAGCGCGAAGCGAAGGACCGGCCGAATCCAGTCGAGCAGACTGCGTCCAGAGGCGAACCAGACCACCATCTCGGAATCGCGAAACGCCCGTGACAGCGCCATCAGAACTGAGACGTAGAGCGCAAGCACCAGCAGCACCGGCAGCAACTTGATCGACGCGAACGCGATCAGCGGCAGCAGGCTGCCGACATCGACACGTCCGCCGGCGGCACGCCCAAGCATCCGGATCAGCGTCGTCGTGACGGTGATCGTGAACAGGGTCGCGAACACCACACCGGCCAGGCTGGACAGATCGCGTCGAAGGGCTTTGTCGAAGATCATCGATTGTGAATGCGCGAAACGCCTGACGAACGCAACGACGCCGATGCGGACCGTATAATCGTCCGAGATAAATCGAACCATGGGATGCCGCGATGCAGTTCAGTATAAAGACTTCCGCCGCGCAAGCGCTTCGTTCGCACTGCGTGATCGTTCCGGTTCTCGGTGGACGCAAGCTCACCGAGGAAGGCAAGGAACTCGATGATGTGCTGCACGGGGAGATCACCGCGGCGCTCGCGCGTAACGACCTGGCTGCCAAGGCGGGCTCCACGCAAATGGTCTATTCGCCTGCCGCCAGAACTGCACGCGTGATGCTGGTCTCGATGGGCAAGGACGCGAAGATCAGCGAGCGCGCATTTCGCGAGGCGGCGCGCGGTGCGATTCGCCAGCTCGGAACGCTGTCCGCCACCGACGCGGTGTCGCTGCTGCATGCGGTCGATGTCGACGGCCGGGATCTCGACTGGCGACTGGCCGAGCAAGTCACCATTGCCCGCGACCTTGCCTATCGGTTCGAGGTGATGAAGTCGCGCAAGGATGACCAGCCTGTGCGTCCGGATGCGCTCGCTCTGCTGGTGTCCGGCGCGCGGGCTAGCAACGCCAAGCGCGCGATCGCCCAGGCCCAGGCCATTGCCAATGGAGTCGACCTGGCTCGCGATCTGGGCAACCTGCCCGGCAACGTCTGCACGCCGACCTATCTAGCCGATTCGGCGCGCAAGCTGGGACGCAAGTTCAAGATGAAGGTGCAGGTGCTTGAGCGCCGGCAGATGGAGGCGCTCAAGATGGGCGCCTTGCTGGCCGTGGCGAAAGGTTCCGCCGAGCCGCCCAAATTCATCGTCATGCACTACCAGGGTGCTGGCGTGCGCAAGGCGCCGGTGGTGCTGGTCGGCAAGGGCATCACCTTTGACACCGGAGGCATTTCGCTCAAGCCTGGCCCGGACAAAGATTTTTTACCAAAACCC
>JALRBB010000349.1 GCA_023257915.1 Quisquiliibacterium sp.
CTGTAACTCAGGAAACTCGCCGACCATGCCGGTCAGCAGGTCGGCCTTGCATAGCATGGCGGCACGATCGCAGGCCCAGGGATCGCTGCCCAGCGCATGGGCGATCTCGCGCGCGATCTTGCGCAGACGCTCGACGCGCGCCGCCTGGCTGCCGAGTTTGGCGTGATAGACAACCGACTCAAGCCGTGACACCCGGTCGGCCAGCGATACCCGCTTGTCCTGCTCGAAGAAAAATCGTGCATCGGCCAATCTGGGCCGCACGACGCGCTGATTGCCATCGATGATGAAGCGCGGATCGGCAACTTCCATGTTCGAGACGATCAGGAACCGCGACAGCAGCTTGCCTTGCTCGTCGAACAGCGGGAAATACTTCTGGTTCGTGCGCATCGTCAGAATCAGACATTCCTGCGGAACCTGCAGGAACTCCGACTCAAACTCGCCGATGTAGACAGCCGGCCACTCGACCAGTGCGCAGACCTCATCGAGCAAGGGCGCGACCGCATCGGAGTCGCCCAGCGAGGCGCCGAGCGCCTGCGCGTTGTGATCGAGCATCGCCTCGATCCGCGCACGGCGGATCTCGAAGTCCGGGATCACCCGGCCCGCGCCTTCCAGAACATGGACGTAGGCGTGCGCATCGGGGATCGACAGCTCGCCTGCCGACTGAAACCGGTGTCCGAGCGTGGTTCGTCCCGACTGAAGACCCAGTACGCTGGCCGGCAACACCTTGTCGCCATGCAACACGATCAGGCGATGGGCCGGGCGCACGAAGCTGACGCTGGTCTGGCCGTCGGCGAGCTGGTAGTCCATCATTTTCGGAATCGGCAGCTTAGCCAGCGCCTGTTCGATCAGATCCTGCACGACGGCCTGAAGCGTGTCGCCGCGCTGTGTGCTGCGATGAAAGAAGCATTCCTGCTTGCCGTCGGATGCGCGCGTTAGCGACGCGATGTCAGCTCCCTGGCGCTCGGCCCACTTGATCAGCGCCTGGGTTGGCTGACCTTGTGCATCGAGTGCGACCTTGACCGAAGGGCCCTTGCTCTCAACCTCCCGATCAGGCGCCTGCGCCAGCACCGATTCGGCCCGCACCGCCAGGCGGCGGGGCGAGCAAAATGCGCGGAACTCGCTGCCCGGCGCGGCAAGACCGCGCGCCCGCAGGCTCTCGACAATCGAAATCGCGAACGCCTCGCCAAGCCGACGCAGTGCCTTGGGCGGCAACTCTTCGGTCACCAGTTCAATCAGCAACGTGTGCGCGCTCATGTCAGGCCACCTTTGCCGCCGGGGCAAGCATCGGGAAGCCGAGCCGCTCGCGGGAGTCGTAATAGGCCTGGGCGACCAGCCTCGCGAGCGTGCGCACGCGTCCGATGTAGGCGGCTCGCTCGGTGACCGAGATCGCGCCCCGCGCATCGAGCAGGTTGAAGGTGTGCGAGCATTTCATGACCATTTCGTAGGCCGGCAGCGCCAGTTGCGCATCGAGCAGACGGCGTGCCTCGGCCTCGTATTCGCCAAAGTGGCGAAACAACATGTCGGCGTTCGAGTGCTCGAAGTTGTACGTGGACTGCTCAACCTCGTTTTGGTGGAACACGTCGCGGTAGCTGACCCCGTCGGTCCACTGAAGATCGTAGACGCTCTCGACACCCTGCAGATACATCGCGAGCCGTTCCAGGCCGTAGGTGATCTCACCGGTGATCGGCTGGCACTTGAGCGAACCGACTTCCTGGAAGTAGGTGAACTGTGTGACCTCCATCCCGTTGAGCCAGACCTCCCAGCCCAGTCCCCAAGCACCCAGCGTTGGCGACTCCCAGTCGTCCTCGACGAAACGGATGTCGTTGTTCTGCGGATCGATCCCCAGCACCTTGAGCGAACCGAGATACAACTCGAGGATGTTTGGCGGGGACGGCTTGAGCACCACCTGGTACTGGTAGTAGTGCTGCAACCGGTTCGGATTGTCGCCGTAACGCCCGTCTTTCGGGCGGCGTGACGGCTGCACGTAGGCCGCACGCCAGGGTTCGGGGCCGATCGAGCGCAGGAAAGTCGCGGTGTGGAAGGTGCCGGCACCGACCTCCATGTCATAGGGCTGCAGCAAGGCGCAGCCATGGCGGTCCCAATAATCCTGCAGGCGAAGGATGACTTGCTGAAAGCTGAGCATCTTGGCGCGTTCCGGCCGGAGAAAGATAACCCGTTATTTTAGCTTTTTCGCCAGCGTTTCCGGCAGAACACGCCACGACCTGCCAGCGCCAGCGTTGCAAACAGCGCCAGTGCCGGCAGGTTGCCGAACCTGGCGTAGGGCGTCAGACCGCTCGTTCCCTGGACCATGACATCGAGTACGCCCTCGCTGTAGTTCGGCAGCAGCGCCTGCACCCGGCCGCGATGGTCGATCGATGCGGTGACCCCGGTATTGGTTGCGCGCAGCATCGGACGCCCGGTCTCGAGCGTTCGCATTCTGGCGATCGCCAGATGTTGCGGCAGTGCCTGTGAATCGCCGAACCAGGCGATGTTGCTGACGTTGACCATCACGCTCGCACCCGGTGAGGCTCGCAGCACTCTGATGATTTCTTCGCCGAAAAGGTCCTCGTAGCAGACATTGAATGCGAAACGCTGGTCGCCGACTGCGAATGCGGGTTGGACCGGGGCACCGCGTCCGAACTCGCCGAGCGGGATGTTCATCAGCGCGACGAACCAGCCAAACCCGGTCGGAATGAATTCGCCAAACGGAACCAGGTGACGTTTGTCGTAGCGCGCGACGATTGCCGGCGCCTCGGTTCCTGGCTGCGACCGGATCAGCGCAACGCTATTGGTGTAGCGAAACGCGTTCGATCCGTCTTGCTTGTCCGCAAGCTGCGCGCGCAGCGGCAGGCCAACCGCCAGTTGCGCGCCGGAACGCGATAGTGCCCGGCCGATATCCGAGGCGATCTGCGACGGGGTTCCCGACCAAGGCATCGTCCACGCGGTTTCCGGCAGCACGATCAGCGACGCGTCGGATGAGTCGATCGCGCGAGCGTAGCGGCGCATTGCCTCGATCGCGCGCTCCGCGTCGAACTTCATCTGCTGCGGGATATTTCCCTGGACCAGGCGGACCTTGACCGCGGTTCCCTGCGCCTGGGTGTGCTCTAGCAGCGAAAGGGCGCTGCCGAGTGCGATCAGCGCCGCGATCGTTGCAAGCGCCGTCGGCACGGCTAGCGTTGGAATGCGCGCATCCGTTGTTGTGCTTGGCGCTGCCCACCAGCGCACCATGGGCCAGCCGAGTCGGCTTGCGGCTGATGCGAAGATCATTGCGCCGATCAACGCGGCGATCAGCACCGCAATCGCTCCGATCCCGTAAACACCCAGCCAGGGGGCGTAGCCCGCAAGCGGACCGTCGACATGCGCATAGCCGATCGCAAGCCACGGAAAGCCGGTGAACACCAGGCCGCGCAGCCACTCGAACAAGCCCCATGCGCCCGCGAGCAACAGCGCATGCGCGAACCCGCCGCCCGAGGTGGCCAGGCGCGCGGCCAGCGCAATCGCGGCAACCGGAAACAGCGTCAGGTAGGCGGCGAACAGCCCGACGGCGAGCGCTGCGAGCAGCGAAGGCATGCCACCGTAGACATGCATGCTGGTGTGCAACCAGGAAAGCCCCCCGATGAACCAGCCAAGCCCGAACAGCGCGGCCGGTGCTAGCGTTTGGCGCGGGCGCAGTCCGCAGGTCAGCGCAAACAGCGCTGCCAGGGTTGCCAGTTGCAACCACCAGGCCTGAATGGGAGGCGAGAAGGTCTGTCCGTGCAGCAATCCGGCGAGCGCTGCCAGCGCGAGACGCGCAGCACGACGCTCAGGAGTCTTCGCGCTGGGCTGCAGGTTCATCGGCCGGCCCGTCATGCGGTGCCCGCTCGACCATCAGCAGCTGCACCTGGCGGCCGTCAGCGCGCAGCACTTCGAACCGGACTCCCTGCAGCACAACCGAGTCGCCGCGATGTGGCACCCGGCCGAACTGCTCGGTCACCAGCCCGGCAACCGTGTCGAATTCCTCGTCCGAGAAACTGGTGCCGAACGCCTTGTTGAACTGATCGATGCCGGTCAGTCCGCGCACCCGGTGACGCGCTCCGAAGGCGCCGGGTTCTGCGGCGACGATGTGGTCGCTCTCTTCGTCGTAATCGAACTCGTCTTCGATGTCGCCGACAATCTGCTCGAGCACGTCTTCGATCGTGATCATTCCCGACACGCCGCCATATTCATCGACAACGATCGCGATGTGATTGCGATTGGCGCGAAAGTCGCGCAACAGCACATTCAGGCGCTTGCTCTCCGGGATGAAAACCGGCCGGCGAAGCAGGTCGCGCAATTCGGGTGGATCATCGGCATACAGGCGCAACAAGTCCTTGGCATGCAGGATGCCGATCACGTTGTCACGTTCGCCTTCGATGACCGGAAAGCGCGAGTGGGCGGTGGCAACCACCTTTGGCATGAACTGCTCGAGGCTTTGCGTGACGTCGATGACATCCATCTGGGCGCGCGGCACCATGATGTCGCGCACCGCAAGTTCCGCGACCTGCAAAACGCCTTCGATCATGGAAAGCGCATCAGCATCGAGCAACTCGCGCTCATGCGCGGTGCGCAGCAACGCGAGAAGTTGTTCTCTGTCTTCGGGGGCGCGCAAAAGCAGCGCCGAAAGGCGTTCAAGTAGCGAACGGCGAGGCTCGCTACCCGAAGGGGGCTCCGACATCGGGCATCGGTTGGGTTGTTCTTAACGGCTTGAGGATAACCGAAGTCGCGATGCCCGCAAAACCCCGGCTGCGCGGCTTATCGGTGGATTCGTACGCCCCGGCTCAGTTTGTCGCCTTGATTGGCTTTTCGCTCGCGTATGGATCCGGGATTCGCAGTCGTCGCAACAGAGCGCTCTCCAGCGCTTCCATCGCTTCGGCCTCGGCATCGTGCTCATGCTCGAAGCCTTGCGCATGCAGCACACCGTGGATCACCAGATGCGCCAGATGGTGATCCAGCGGCTTGCGTTGTTCGCGGGCCTCGCGGCGTACCACGGGCAAGCAGATCACGATGTCGGCAATGCAGGCCGATTTGCCTGGCGATTGTGGCGACGGCGGGTAATTGAAGGTCAGCACGTTGGTCGCGTAGTCCTTGCCGCGGTATCCGGCATTCAGTGCGCGACCTTCGCGGCTGTCGACAAAGCGCAGTGTGAGGCGTGCTTCGGTTTGCAGGGCGAGCGTCACCCAGCGACGCAATCGCTGGCGCGACACCGGCAAGGACAGCGCTGCGCTGCCTGACTGGATCGACAGCGACAAGCGTGGGGTCGGAGCATTGGCAACCGAGGCCGCCACAGCCCTAGCCCGATTGGCGTGCTTCGCGTTCATAGGCATCGACAATGCGCGCCACCAGCGGGTGGCGCACGACGTCTGAGCTGTCGAATTCGGTAAAGGCAAGTCCGCGCACGCCGGCCAGGATGCGTCGGGCCTCGACCAGACCCGAGGACTGTGCCTTGGGCAGATCAACCTGCGTGATGTCGCCGGTGACCACGGCCTTCGAGCCAAAGCCGATCCGGGTCAGGAACATTTTCATCT
>JALRBB010000377.1 GCA_023257915.1 Quisquiliibacterium sp.
CGAATCGGTTCTCCGCCTTCAGTCGAAGCGCGGGCGACGTGTTCGACTCGATCGAGCCGGACGCACCGGTTCCGACATGCCCATAGCCAACCATCGTGAAGTGCTTACCGATCTCGTCGCCAGAACGAACCAGCTGATAGCGGTTGGCTGCCGTCGGGGCATTGCTTTGCAGCCAGACCAGCGCGAGGTCGTTATTGCCATCGACCGGATCGTAATCCGGATGCACGAGAAAACGACTCGACTGCAGCGTACGCGTGCCGCCGACCGTTTCAAAAATGACATCGGCAGTTCTGCTGCTTCCTGCAAACAGATGCGCGGCGGTGAGGACCGCCAAGCCGTCATAGAGCAAGGCCCCGGTGCCATAAAAACTGTTGATGTTAACCCGCACCACCCCGTCATAGCCTTCGCCAGTCGAGGCACGGTAACGCGAATCCGCATAGGGAAGTGTGGTCGTAACCATCAGATCCAGCAAAGAGGCAGAGTAGCGCGCCTGCACACGGTGTAGCGTGTGGCCGAAGTCTCGCTATCCAGCTTACTGCAGACGCACCATCACGGTAATCGGCAACTCAGTGACGGGCACATCTGCATACCCATTCACCGAACTTGTGGGTGTGGCCGCGATCGCATCGGCAACATCCAGCCCGCTGATCACCCGACCGAACACCGCGTAGCCCGGGCTCGCAGCGCTCCGGTAATCGAGCGACAGGTTGTCCACCAGGTTGATAAAAAACTGCGAGGTGGCTGAATCCGGTGCGCTGGTTCGCGCCATCGCGACAGTGCCCCGCAGATTACTCAGACCGTTATCGCTCTCCAGCGCAATCGGAGCATTCAGATCGGTCTTTTGCACCATCCCGGAATTGAAGCCACCGGCCTGAATCACAAACCCGGGAATGACGCGATGAAACAGCGTGTCCTTGTAAAAGCCGGCCGACACATAGGCCAGGAAATTGTCCACCGACTTGGGCGCTGCGAGCGGATCGAGCTCGAGGGTAATCGAACCGACCGCCGTGGTGAGCGCAACCCGCGGGGCAGGCACATTGAAGCTGGTCTGGGCCAGCACCTTGCCCGCAGCGGTGCGAAGGGTCAGCCCGAGTTCCCCCACGGTGGCGACGGTGCAGTTCAGGATCGCCAAGGTCGGGGAGCTGGACTCCGCATAGCTGGGCGACGTGCAACCAGCACCAAAGTCAGCAACCATGTCCGCATTCAGATGGATGCCGCCCACATAAATCGTCGCCTTCTTGCCGTACTGGATCAGCAAAGGCTCAACCGCACTGACTTGCGGCTCGAATGAGCCACCACTGCCGCATCCGGCCAGCGCCAGCAGGCAGCCGGCGAACACGCAAAGCCTACGCACGAGCGGCATCGGTTTCAGGTCAACCAAACCAGGTTCAAGTCGGCCATGTCGGCACTGACCACGCCGACGATGTCAATCACCTGCGCGTCCGGATCACCCGCGTGCAAGTACGCACCATCGCCAAGGGCTTGCCAGCCAATAGCCTCGGCCTGAATCTGGGCAAGCTCGGCCTCGAGTTGCTCGGCGGAAAGGACGGATTCCATGGTCAGATCGGTTAAACGAGCGCACTAACGCGCAAGGCCGCCATGGTAACCGCTGGCGCCAAATCGCGCAGGCAATCAGCCCCGCTGAACATCTTGCTGCAGCTGGCGGTATGCCGAAAGAAGGTTGCAAGATGCCGAAATCTTGCACGGGCCTAATCAAATCAAGGCCTTGCTTGCTACTTACTTCAAGAACCGGGCATACAACTGGCGCGTGTCTGGCGCAAAGAACAGTCCGGCCGACGCAATGTCGAGATCCGAGACAAATTGCCAGCCGAACAGGATCACGTGATCGTACTGCTCGGAATATTGCATCTGCTGCGCGATGAACTGGTTGAACACACCCGCATCCCATTGCGCAAACTTGAAGGCCTGCAGCACAAACCATGTTTCAACCGACGCCTTTTCCTGCTTGGCCAGGGTGTGAAAGCTGCTTGACCAGGAGTGCAGCGCCGCGATCACTTGCGCATCGCCAAACCAGTAGGGGTCGGTTGCCACCCAGTCCACCAGCGCGATCGATCTTCTGATGTACGACAGGGTCTCGTCCGCCATCGCGGGGCGATTGATCGTCGCGTATGGCGAGACCGTGATACCCACCCGCGCCTGCGGAAGCTGTTGTCGCACTAATGCAATTGCGGCCTGCAAGTTCTCCCATTGCTGTGCCAACTGTTGCGTGGTGTCCGCTCCCAGATACACCTCGTCAGCCACCAGCACACGGATGCCGGGGGTCAGTAAGTCAGCATTGGCGGTGATGTACCGCTGTAGGCGTGTCGCGCGGACCTGCGGGTCGGTCTGTGCGGTCAAAAACAGCAGATCGAGCAGGTTGGCATTTCCGGCGCGAGCCGCGGCTCGCGAGCTGGACACATCGCCCGAGTAGGTCGCGTTGGCACGCAAACTGGAGGTGGCCAATTGCTCTGGGCCGGCAATGATTTCGCCGATTAGCCGGGTCGGCGATGCCGAAGGCTCTGCCGAACCACCGTTGCCGCCACCACACCCTGCCATTACTCCCGCTGCGAGCAGGAAGACGATCAGAATTTTCCGAAGATTATCCGACATGGCCGCTACTCCTTAGCAAGGGCATTCATATGCTCAGGCTCTGGCCATTGATGGATTTACACAATGCGTATCGTCAATTCCCGAGCAGTTAGCCTAACGCGGTGGAACGAGCTTAAGACGTCGACCATGGAACGTGACATGTCCCGTCATCCAGTAACTGGCCACCATGTCTCACTCAGTCCATCTTGGAATTCTTCACGATCAGGAGTCTAGGCATTAAGATTTCGAAGCCAATTTCAAAGAGTTTTCGATGCGTTTAACAAGCCTGCTACTGATCTTGGCCCTAAGCGCCTGCGGCACGGATCACACAAACGACTTTGCAAACCGCCTGGCCCATGCAACATCCGACACGAGCGAAAAACAGGCGAATGTCCGCGATCTGCCACAGTCACTAAGCCGGAGGGCGTTAGCAGTCTCGGTCAACCCCGCCGAATCGGCCGCCGTGACTGAAAGCCAGTTCTTCGCATGGGCGGAGGCCGCATTCCCGCATCTCTTTCCGGTCGGAAGCGCAACGCAAACCCTCGAGACTTACCGCTATCGCTACTACCCGCAAACGGATTTGTATCTTGCTATCGAGGATGCGCGTCATGTGGTTGCAATCGGGCAGATCACCAATTGGGCACTGGTCGCACTCGGAACCCTGGAAGACTTCCGCGGCCCGGTTCATGCACATTTTCGGGCATCAATCACGCGTACCGAACAGATCGCCGAGGCGGTTGGCACACTGAACAGCAACAATTACCAGGCCTGGAATTGGACAACGATCGAGGCAAATGCGAATCGAAATATCGCACTGTGCGACCCAGGCTATTGGGCCGCCTCACTGACCAATGCAGGGCTTACGAAAGACAGCACCATCTGGCCTCAAACCCTGACCATCAGTGGAACAGACCTGACGGACTTCAAAGTGAACAACTTTGGAGCCAATACACGTCTGTATCGCGAGATCAATCGCCTGGCGTTTTCCAGGAACCCGGAGCGCCTCACGCGGGTACTGCAGCTGCTGATCGACCAGCAGTCATTTACCCTGCTGGCCGATCATCGTTTTCTCACCTGGCGAGGAACCGAACCGAAATGGTTGCTGAGTTACCCGCTGCAGGCTGAAACCGGCTGGCGCGCTGGCCAAACTCTAGTCGCGGTCAGTCTTGCCTACGCCGCGCTCAAGTCGACCGCTGTGCCCGACTTTCTGCAGTCCGTGGTCGCCTATGGGGACAAGCTCGCCGAGGCAATGGTCGGTGCCGATGACGGGATTGACTTCGACGATCCGGCCAGTATCACTAGAGGCGCAGACCGATCGTCTCGGATGACCTTGGCGCTAGTCGCCTGGGGCCTTACGACACAAAATCGTGCATATCTATCGCAAGGCATCACGCTACTGGTCACATTGCTGGATCATCTCGATACGCAGTCGCGGATGCCCAAATTCATGACCGATCATGCCGGCTTCGAATTGGTCTATACCGGTGAGACATTCCAAACGCTCGCGTTTGCCGCCTATCTTCTGATGCAAAACGGTATCGATGTTTTTCCCGTCAAAAATGCCAATGGTGGAGCGTTGCTCAATGGCATCGAATGGACTTTCACCAGATATTTTGATCCGAGCTCTCGAGTCGACATCCCGGCAACCCAGAACGAGAACAGCCTCTCACGCGCCAGGTTCACCACCGACAGCTCGATCTCGTACGCGGAAATCGTGCATGCCTATCCAAGCCTCTCAGAGGCTCAACGCAACATCGCTCGCACTGCCCTAGCGGTTCGCGAAAAATCCATCGAGCCCAATACGCTGCAAGGCTACGGTTTTTACGAACTGAGCGCACCTGGCTACAGCAGCTGCTTTTTTTCAATCGACCCGGGCTCGGCATCATTCATACCCCCATACCGAAGTGCCTGGCTACGGTTCATCGAGACGCGTGATCCGGCCGACCTCGACGAAGTTGATTACTAATTTCATGTCGACGTAACTGATGAACATCAAAGCCCCCGCAATCGATTCGGAGGATCAGCGCGAATCAAGATCGAGCACCTAGCGCTTAAACCGCATCACCGGCTTCTCCACCAGATGCCAGGAGATCGCTCCACAAGCCACGGCCAGCGCGGTGGAGGTAATCAGATACGCAGGCAAGCCCAGCTTGTGCACGCCAAAATGCGCCAGCGCCTGCTGAAGCGGAAACGCATACAGATACACCCCGTAGGACCAGTCGCCCCACTGGCCTGGCCATTGTGGAAACCAGCTTGCCTCGTTGGCTAGCCAGATCACCGTGCAAGCGACCATCGTCCACAGCGTCAGCCAGAGCAAAGCTCCCTTCATCAGCAGCATTAGCGCGATCAGCAAGAGCAGCAAGACCATCGCGATCCACAACAGGCGCATGCCGGTCAGGTGCTGGCGCCAGGCCGCCAGGGCGCAGCCGCAGGCAAAAAACCAGCCAAGCTTCAGGTGGTAGTAGTCGACGCCGTAGTAGCGCGCAAAAACCTCGGCCCCCGCTGGGCGTAAGCCAAACAGCACCCCAAGCACCACCAGCACCAGCAAAGACTTCACGCGCATCGTCACCGGCAGCACGGCGACCAGCACCAGAACCACGTAACAACGCAACTCATAAGGCAGCGACCACAACGATCCGTTGACGGCATGCGGCAATGGATTCGACGCGAAGACCCCAGGCAAGGGATACGCCACCTTCCAGGCCGTGGCAGTGATCCCATAGCCCCGAGTTTGCGGATGCAACCAATACGCACCGGCGTCCAGGGGCGTCAGTGACAGACCGAGTACACCAATGGAAAGCAGGCACAGTACGATCAAGGCGGGGTAAATGCGCAAAACC
>JALRBB010000470.1 GCA_023257915.1 Quisquiliibacterium sp.
GACGCCTGTCGGGTGGCGAGCAGCAGCGGCTGGCCGTCGCGCGAGCCAATGCGCTGCAGCCGGATTGTCTGCTGCTCGATGAGCCGACCGCCAACGTCGATCCGGCCGCCGGTGCGGCGCTTGAGCGCTATCTGATCGGGCTGCAGCAGACGGGGAGGGGGTTCGTGATGAGCACGCATGATCTGGCACAGGCGCGCCGGCTCGCCCAGCAGGTGATCTTCATGCACCGCGGACAGGTGTTCGAAGTGGCGCAGGCTGACGCGTTTTTCTCGGCACCGCAATCGCCGCTGGCCGCGCGATTCCTCGATGGACAATGGCTCGACTGATGCCCCGTTTTGTCAGCGCCACTGAAGGCGTCCTGTTGCGACCGATCTGCGCGGATCTGGCAAACGCTGCGAGGGGCCTGCTGCGAATTGCATCGATGACGACATGAAAGACAGGATAACGACATGAAAGACAGGATCGCGACTGATCAGGTGCAAAGAGCCCCGTCGCCGCAGCGCCGCAGGCTGGCCGCGATCGGCATCGCGACCGCGCTGATCGCAGTGATGCCATCAGTTGTCGGTGCCGCCGAGCCATTTTTCGTGATGGCCTCGACGACTTCGACCGAACAGTCGGGCCTGTTCAGGCATCTTTTGCCGGCGTTCACCGCGCGAACCGGCATCCAGGTGCGTGTCGTTGCGCAGGGCACTGGCCAGGCGCTGAAATCGGGTATCAATGGCGATGTCGATCTCCTTTTCGTGCATGACAAGGCGCGCGAGGAACAGTTCGTTGCCGACGGATTCGGTCTCGCCCGTCGCGACGTGATGTTCAATGATTTCGTGCTGATCGGGCCGCAGGCCGATCCGGCCCGTATCGCCGGTGGCAAGGATGTCGCCACTGCGCTCGCGGCGGTGGCACGCTCGGCGGCGCCATTCGCATCGCGCGGCGATAACAGTGGTACGCATGCTGCTGAATTGCGTTTCTGGAAGCAGGCCGGCGTCGATCCGAAGGCGGGCTCAGGTAACTGGTACCGCGAGACCGGCTCCGGCATGGGGCCGACGCTGAACGTGGCCGCTCAGATGAGCGCCTACACCATCAGCGACCGAGGTACCTGGCTCAACTTCCGCAATCGGGCAGATCTGGCGATTCTGGTGCAGGGGGATCAACGCCTGTTCAACCAGTACGGCGTGATCGTCATCAATCCGGCCAGGCATCCGCATGTGAAAAAGGATCTCGCGCAGCAGTTCGCTGATTGGATCGTGTCTCGGGAGGGGCAGGAGACGATCGCCTCATACAAGATTGGCGGGCAGCCATTGTTCTTTCCGAGCGCCATGCCCTGACGCGTCGGACTGCCTCTCGGTTCGCTGCTCGCAGGGTCGCGCATCGGCAGACTGTGCGGGTATCATCGAATGAGGGTTCATTCTGAGGAGACTCCGCGATGAGCATGGTCGACGAACTCGAGAGACTTGCTACGTTGCGTGCTTCGGGCGCACTCAGTGAGGAAGAATTTCAGCGCGCAAAGTCGGCGCTGATCGACCGATCCGGTCAGACTGGCAGTCCGACTCGATCGCTTGGCTCCGGCATCGGGCGCGTCGACCGGCTGCGCCGCTGCGCTGATGATCGATGGATCGGCGGCGTGTGCGGCGGCATCGGCAAGCTGACCGGTACCGAGAGCTGGATCTGGCGCTTGCTGTTTGCGGTCGGCTTGCTGGCCGGCGGCGTCGGCGGCGTGCTGTACATGCTGATGTGGATCCTCGTGCCGTCCGAAAACGATGTCGAGTAAGCCACGCGCAATGAGCGTCGCAACAAGCGAATCCCTCGCGGGCCAGCGGTTCGGCCGTGCCGGCCCGCCGCTGTAAGACTCAGAATTCGAGCATCAGCGGCTGGTGGTCCGACGCATCGGTGGTGGTGTCGACTTGAACCGAGCGCACTGCCTGCGCGATCGTGTCGGTCACGAAAAAGAAGTCGCGGCAGTGCGGACCCTCCGGCCATTGCTGATGGTCAAAAATTCCGCAGGTCGGTGGGTGATCGGTGCCCGGCTTTAAAACCTCCCAGGCGTCATAGAGCCGGGGTGACGATTTCTCGACCAGTTCCCGGTACTCCTGCGAGAGCGTCGTCATGTTGAAGTCGCCGCATAGCACCGCATGCTCGGCCCGACCGATATCGCGATAAGGTCCGGTTGGCGCATAGGCCGGTGGAGTTCTTTGGTTGGCGACGATCTCTGCGTGGATCTCGATCAACCGGCGGACTTGCGCCAGGCGCTGGAACGCCGCGTGATATTCAAGGTGCGTATTGGTCACGCGCAGTGCCAGTTCACCAGCCTGCAGGTTGAGTTCGGTTGCCTGGCGCTGCATGTACCGAATTCCTGGCAGATTCGGTTGCGGCAGCGCATGCACGACAACCGAGTGCAGCGGCAAGCGGGTCAGGGTCAGGTTGCCGAACGCCCAATCTGCCGTCTGCACGGCTGCGCCGAATACAGGGACATGGTGCGGAAACAGCGCGGCGAGTTCGTCAACCTGGTCGGTTGGCGCAACACCGTCGAGCAGCGGCAGCTTGCGCGATACCTCCTGCAGGCAGATGACATCCGGATCGCCAAGTTCCCGGATCACGCGCGCGATTCTGTCGATGCGTATTTCGCCGTCGACCCCTTTGCCGCACTGAATGTTCCACGACAGAACGCTGGTCACTTGATGCCCGCGTGCATGAACGACTGCACGAACTGTCGCTGAAACAGTAGGAAAGCAATCAGCAGTGGCGCCACCGACAACAGGGTCGCAGCCGACACAATCGACCAGTCAACGCCAGATTCCGGAGCACCGAAGATTCCCAGGCCAACCGTCAGCGGACGCACTTCGACCGAGTTGGTGATGACTAGCGGCCAAAGGAAATTGTTCCAGTGGTGGCTGATCGAGACCAGGCCGTAGGCCAGGTAGGTCGGGCGAGCCAGCGGTACGTAGACTCGCATCAGGACGCCGAACATGCCGCAGCCTTCCAGGCGGGCAGCTTCCTCGAGTTCCTTTGGCGTCGACTTGAAGGTCTGACGCAACAGGAAGATGCCGAACGCGCTGGCCATGTAGGGCAATCCGATGCCGGTCAGCGTGTCGACCAGTCCTAGCGAGGCCAGCGTCGCGTAGTTCTCGACGATCAGAATTTCGGGCGTGATCATCAACTGGACCAGAACCAGCGCGAACGCGAGCCGGCTGCCGGCGAATGAATATCGCGCGAAGGCGTAGGCGGCGAGCGTGCAGATCACGAACTGGGCCACCAGCAACATCGTCACCAGCGCGAAGGTGTTCAGCCCATAGCGCAGGAACGGAGCCTGCGATAGTGCGGCGCGAAAATTATCCAGCGTCAGCGGGGCGGTCAGATCAAAGCGAATCGCATGCTCGGATCCATGAAATGCCGCCCAGAACGCATACAGAAGCGGGGAGACCCAGACAATGGCCAGCAGCCAGGCGCCTGTGGTCTCCAGCGCATCCGCGACCGAGGGCAGTCGACGGGTTTTGGTCGCGTTCATCGGTAGTGGATGCGCTTGTCGAGAAGGAAGAACTGCACCAGTGCCATCAGGGCAAGTAGCAGCAGCAGGATCACCGTCAGCGTCGCTGCGTAGGTGGCGTCAAAGTACGAGAAGGCGCTCTCGAAGATGTAGTACAGCAAAAGGTTGCTCGCATTGTCGGGGCCGCCCTTGGTCAGCACGAACAGGTGATCGACGAGCTTGAATGAGTTCAGCACCGCATTGATCAGGACAAACAGGGTCGTCGGCATCAGCAGCGGAAACAGCACGCGCCGGAAGTAGTACCAGCGCGACGCACCCTCGAGCGAGGCTGCTTCCCGGAGCTCCGGTGCGATGTTCTGCAGCGCAGCCAGGTAGAAAATCATGAAAAAGCCGGCTTCCTTCCAGACCGTCATCACGATGATTGCGGGAAGCACGGTGGACGGATCGCCGAGCCAGTTGTGGCTTGAGACGCCGAACAGGGCAGTGATCTGGTCGATCAGCCCGATGTCGGGTGAATAAAAGAACAGCCAGATATTGGCGACCGCGATCATCGGCAGGATGGTCGGCGTGAAATACGCCATTCGCACCAGCGAGCGCCCCGGGATCGCGCGGTTCACGAGCAGCGCCATCACAATCGCCAGCATGATCGAGGTCGGAATCGTGCCGAGTGCAAACCAGGCGTTGTTGACCAGGACCTTCCAGAAAATCGGATCGTCGAGCAGCGCGCGATAGTTATCCATCCCGATGAAACGCGAGGGCCGAATCGCTGAGCCTTTCGAGAACAGGCTGTCGATGACCGTGCGTACTGTCGGATAGTGAGTGAACGCCACAAGCAGGATTGCTGCTGGCGTGAGCAGCAGCCAGCCGTAGACGTGCCGTAGCGTGTCGCGATGACGAAGCATTCGGGTTTTGCGTGACGGTGGGCAAAGGCTGGGGCCGGAGTCTTGCGATCCGGCCCCACCTCAGGCTTTAGCGATAGCGCTTGAGCAGGTTGTCAGCTGACTGCTGCGCTTCCTTGAGCGCGTCCGCTGGGCTCTTGCTGCCGGTCAGGGCAGCCTGCAGCGCATCGTCGAGCGACTTGCGCACACGACCTGCTTCATAGGTGGCGAGTTCGGCCGTAGCGTACTGCAGCTGGTCGCGCGCAACCGCCGCATACGGGAAGCCCTTGACGTACTCCTTCAGGCTCGCGTCCTCGTACGACGCCTGGCTGACACCCATGTAGCCGGTGGCGATCGACCATTGCGCGGAGCGCTCGGGCGAGGTCATGAACTTGATCAGCTTCATCGCCGCTTCACGCTCCTGTGGGGAGGTCTTCTTGAAGATGTAGAAGTTGCCACCGCCAGTCGGGGTGCCGGGTCGCTTGTTGGCCGGAAGCATCGCAACGCCAAAGTCGAACTTGGCCTCTTTCTTGACCGCGGTCAGATTGCCGGTGGAGTGCCACATGATTGCGGTCTTGCCCTCGACGAAGTTCTTGCGCAGCGTGCCCCACTCGATCGCGCCTTCGGGCATGACCTTGTGCTTGGCGCCCAGATCGCGCCAGAACTGCAGCGCTTCGACGGTCGGCTTCGCATCGAAGAAGGTCTTGTTGCCTTCGCCGTTCATCAGGACCTGGCCGTTTTGCATCGCAAGAGCACCGAACATCCAGTACGGATACCCGGTCGACGGGATCATCAGACCCCATTGCGAGCCATCGGGCTTGGTCAGCTTCTTGCCAGCGCTGACCAGGTCATTCCAGGTGGCCGGTGGCTTGTTCGGATCGAGGCCCGCAGCCTTGAAGGCTTCCTTGTTGTAGTACATGACGATCGTCGAGCGCTGGAACGGGATGCCCCAGGTCTTGCCCGCGGTCACGCCGTTTTGCATCAGCGACGGATAGAAGGACTTGAGCCAGGCGCGATCTGCGTCCGACTTGGCAATATCGTCGAAGGCGACGATTGCGTCTTGCTCGATCAGTTCATAGAGGTCGATCGAGAACATGACCGACAACTGCGCCGGCTGGCCGCTCTTGAGCGCAGCCAGCGCCTTGACGCGAGCGTCGTTGTAGTTGCCGGCATAGAT
>JALRBB010000530.1 GCA_023257915.1 Quisquiliibacterium sp.
CCAGAGCCAGGCCGGTCAGTATGCAGATCAACAGGAACCCGATCCTGTCGGAGTGACCCAGCCACAGGGCTCCGATGAACGCGAACACCGCAATGCCGATACCCAGCAACCACGCGTTGCGCAGTCCGATTCGCGAGGCCAGCCAGACCCATAAGGGCATCCCGATCGCGCCAGACAGGAAGTAGGTGGTCAGAAACACCGCAGTCCAGGTGTTGTCCGCGCCGAGCACGTCCTGCACGAAAAACAGAACCAGCGTTGCCGGGATTGCGGTGGCGATGCCGTTCAGCATGAATGCGACGATCAGCCGCCGAAACGCGCGGTTGGCGGCGACCGCCCGCCAGGTCAGCATCGGCGACACGGCTGTCCGCGTGGCGGGGTCGGGGGCAAGCTTGCGGATGGCTAGTGGAGCCCCAACCAGCAGCGCCGCGGCGATCAGGGTCAGTACGACGAAGCTTGCAAGCAGCAGCGTGACGTCCTCCCGGGCAAGCAGCACGCTGGCGATGATCACGCCGGCAAGTCCGAATGCTTCGCGAATCCCGGTAACCCGTGCGCGTTGCTGGTCCTCGTCGGCCAGAGCCGCACCCCACGACTGGTGCGCGATCGAGGTCACGGACCAGGCCAGATAGGTCGGCAGCATGCACAGTGCCAGCCACAAGGCCGCTGTATCTGCTTGCCGTGGTGGCATGAAGATCGCCACGAATCCGACCGCCAGAACCGGCAGCCCCGCGAGCACCCAGCGCCGCTCATCGAATCGACCACCGGAGCGATCGATGTAAAGCCCGATCATCGGGTCGGCAAGCGCGTCGATCAAGCGCCCGGCGAACAGCAGGGTGCCGATCATCGCGAGCGCCATGCCGGTTTCACGCACGTAGAACGCGGGCAGCAGCACAAAGAGCGGCAGTTCCAGCATGGCGAGCGGCATACGAAGCGCGCCGTATCTTGTCAGTGCGGTGCGGCTAAGCGCAGGCTGGCTCATTGTGGTTTAGCCATCGCACCGCGCGCATCCGAGATCAATGCTGAGATCAATTGCGCGCGCAGATCTGGTTTCGCGGTATTCGGATCAAGCCAGATCGCGAAGAAGGCCTTTGCAAACGCCGGATCGTCGATGTCGCCCAGCGGCTGATCATTCAGAAAAAAACGCACCCCTCTGCCCGGTCTGTTCAAGCCGGCAATCCGGTCGCCGTCGACCACATCCGGGAAGATCTGCTGCATCGCCTGCAGCCATCGCTGCTGGCGCTGAGGGTCGACTGGCTGTAGGCGCTCGATTTCTTCGCCACTGGCCTGTGCGATTGTCGAACCGGACAAGGATCGTGCGTAACGCAGTTCAAGCACGAATGGTTCATTGGCGAACCGAGTCGGATCGAAGCCGCGCTTGCTGACCCACAGGCGAGCCTCGTAAATCTTCAGACCGAACCAGCGCAGAGTTCCCGCTCCAGCCAGCCTGGCACTTTGCAGCGTCTCAGTCAGGCTCGAGGGCGGCGGCTCGCTAAAGGCCTGCGACGGGCCGCAAACCATCGTCAGCGACAGTGCGCCCGCTGCGAGCATGCGCCGGATCTGGCCGCTCATCGTCGTGGGGCGTGCTCTAAGGTGTACTGGACCACGTCGGTGCTGCGATGCCGGAACGCGGCCTCGCAGTAGGCAAGGTAGAACTCCCAGGTTCGTTCGAAGCGGGTGTCAAAGCCTTGTGCGCGCACTGCATCGAGCTTCGCCATGAACGCATGACGCCATAGCGCCAGCGTCTGTGCATAGTCCTGTCCGAACGCCAGGCTGGTCGCGACACGCAGCCCCGCCCGCTCGGCCTGGGCCCGGAATGCAGCATCGCTGGGCAGCATGCCGCCGGGAAACACATACTGCTGAATGAAGTCGGTGCCCCGCCGATATCGCTCGAACAGCGCGTCGGCGATCGTGATCGTCTGGATCACTGCCCGTCCGCCGGGCGCAAGCGTTCGCTGGATCGTGTCGAAGTAGGCCGGCCAGTAACGCTCGCCGACCGCTTCGAACATCTCGATCGATGCGATACCGTCGTGGAGCCGTGTCTCGTCGCGGTAGTCCTTGAGCTCGATGTCGACCAGGGATTCCAGGCCCGCAGCCCGAATTCTGTCGTTCGCATGCGCCAGTTGCTCATGCGACAGCGTCAGTCCCCGCACCCTCAGCCCCTGGCGTGCGGCCTGATCCACAAAACCGCCCCATCCGCACCCGATCTCCAGGATTTGCGAGCCGTGCGGCAGTGCGAGTTCGTCGATCACCCGCTGGTATTTCGCGTGTTGCGCCTGTTCGAGCGTCAATTCCGGCCGTCCGGCGAACAGGGCACTCGAATAGCTCATGCTCGGGTCGAGCCAAAGCCGATAGAACGGATTGCCCAGATCGTAATGCGCCTGAATGTTGCGGCGCGAGCCGGCGCGGTCATTGCGATTGAGCAGATGGCGCAGCCGAGCGATCAGTTGGGTCCACCAGCGGCCATAGATCGCGGATTCGAGCTGATCGCGATTAGCGACCGCGATCTCCAGCACGCCAGCCAGCGAATCGCTGGACCAGTCTCCGGCGATGAAGCTCTCGGCGAATCCGATATCGCCTCGGCGCAGCGCGGCGCTGAACGGCTTCCAGTTGGCCAGCCGGATCTGCGCCGACGGTGCGCCGTGTCCAACGCTCAGCCGCTTGCCATCGGGTAGCTCAATGTCGAGCGTGCCGTGCTTGATCGATTGCAGCATTGCCAGCACCAGACGCGCCGATGCCGGAATCGCCTTGCCAAAGCGGTGGCCGGCAGTCACGGTGCCGGATGCTTGCGCGACGGTGTCGAGGGATTCAGAAGCCATTGTCGAAGGGTAGTCGTTGCTCATGACGCTCCCTAACTCGTGAATGTGGAAGGGGGTTCTGGTTTGCGATGCCAGCCAACCCGCTTGAGCCATAGCTGCAGCGCCTGCCAGTGAATGCGCGCAATGACTCCGACGGTAAACCATGGATAGCCGAACAGGGCCCGCAGGCAGGTGCGGGTAGTCAGTGCTGTCAGCTGTCCGCTCATGCTGGTCGTTAGCAGCGCACCGTGGGCATCATCATGGTCGATCCGGGCGATTGTGCGGGTTCCGGTGTTCATGAAGCGGAATCGATAGCTCCCCTCGACCCGGCAAAACGGCGAAACATGGAACACTTTCAGCGCCCGCAGTTCTTGTCCGGCGCCGAGCGCTTCACCGGTGGGTGAGGCGAGCAGATAACAATGCCGCTCGCCAAAGGTGTTGTTCACTTCCACGATGATTGCCCGTTGCCGGCCTTGGGCGTCGTGGCAGTACCAGAAGCTTACGGGCTTGAAGGCATAACCGAACACCCGCGGGAAGGCGTGTAACCAGATCTCGCCGTCGGCGGGGATGCCTGCCTCGCGCAGCAGCGAGCGTATCCAGTCGCGCGCGCACTGTCCCTGTCCGTGATCGGATTCATGCAAGGACATGAGGGCGCGACGGTTGACGCCAAACAGCCAGTTGCCCTGGCGCTCGCCGTTCAGCCGATGTGCCGGGGCGCGCAGGAAGAAGGCGCGGTAACGGAAGGCGTGACGAACCGGACGCAGCCGGGCGTGGCGAACTTCGCCAAAGCCGAATTGCCAGCCGGGCAATATCGAGCCGGCATCCGCAGCGTCCGGCGGCGCGTTGTCGCAGGACCTGTCGGACCGGGTCTGCATCATTGAGCTCGCGCTCAGGCGGCCGCCCGTTCGAACCGGGTGCTCGCGATGTTGCCGCGGCCGGTGGTGGCGAGCACTTGCGCGGCTGCATCCAGGCCCGAGCGCAGACCGTCCTCATGAAATCCGTATGCGGTCCAGGCGCCCGCGAACCAAACGCCGCCCCGGCCCTGTAGCTCGTGCAGACAGTGCTGCGCAGCCATTGCCGGAGCGTCGAAAATCGGATGCTCATAGTCAAAGGACGCGATCCGGGTCTCGGGCGCGGGTTCGCGAAGCGGATTCAGGCTGACCAGGACCGGTGTTTTAAACGGCAGTGGCTGTAATCGGTTCAGCCAATAGGTGACTGAGACCGTCGGCGAGTCAGTGCGTCCATCTGACAGATAGTTCCAGGCGGCCCAGGCGCCGCGGCGCCGCGGCATCAGCCCGGTGTCGGTATGCAGCCAGGCACGGTTGGGCTGATAGCGGATGCTGCCGAGCAGCGTGCGCTCGCGTTCGTCGGCATCGGCAAGAAGCTGCAGTGCCTGATCGCTGTGGCAAGCCAGCACCACCTGGTCGTAGCGCTCGGTGCCGGTATCGGTCGCAATCAGCACGCCTTGCGACGTGTGCGCTGCTTCGCCGCTGACGCGTCGAACCGAACGCACCGGGCTTGAGAGTCGTACATCGCGCAACTGCTGGCGGATGCGGCGCACATATTCTCGCGATCCGCCTCGCACGGTGTACCACTGCGGACGGTCTTCGACCTGCAACAGGCCGTGGTTGTGGAAGAAGCGTACGAAACTGCCGAGCGGGAATTTCAGCATCGTCTTCATCGGACAAGACCAGATCGCCGCGGCCATCGGCAGCAGGTACAGGTCGCGAAACGCGTCGCTGTAGCCCTGTCGGGTCAGGTAATCGCCCATTGGTTCGTCCAGCGGCATCGTCGCGTTGCCTTGCTCGACCTGCAGCGCCAGCGCGGTCGCCTCGCGATTGAAGCGCAGCACGTCGCGCAGCATCCGCCAAAAGCGGGGCGATAGCGCGTTCGAGGGTTGCGCGAACAAGGCCGCCAGGCTGGTGCCGCACCACTCGAAGCGGTGTGGCCCGGTCGATACCGAGAACGACATGTCCGACACCGCAGTCGGCACCGACAACTCTTCGAAGAGGCTGACCAGACCCGGGTAGGTGCGATGGTTGAAGACCAGAAAGCCGGTATCGACCGGATAGGTTTGCCCGTCGAGGCTGACGTCGACCGAGTTGCTGTGACCGCCAAGATAGTCAGCGGCCTCGTACAGTGTCAGGTCCACATGGGGCGACAGCCGCAGGGCAGCCGCCAGGCCGGCGATGCCCGATCCGATGACGGCAACCTTCATCGTTGACCTGCGAAGCGAACGGCGCGCGGAACAGCGGCCCGGCCCAGATGCGGGAACGGCGAAGTCATGTTCTATGTTGTCCTGGTCAAAACGTGATTTTGGTTCTATATTGACAAGTTATCACCGGTTTAGTCAATGTTTTGTCTATGACAAATAATGATTCCGCGGGGTTTGTCTCACGCGAAGAGTTCTTGCCGTCCGATCGGCTCGAGAGCCCCGTCGTGCTGTTGAGCATCGCGGCGGTTGAGCGCGATACGGGTTTGTCCAAGGACACGCTCAGGGTCTGGGAGCGTCGTTACGGGTTTCCCAGCCCGGGCCGTGATGCGAACGGTGAGCGGGTCTATCTGCCAGCCGAGGTTGACAAGCTGCGGATCCTGCAGCGGCTGATCGGTGCCGGCCATCGGCCGGGCAAGATCATCGGACTCGATACCGCGCAGTTACAGGCGCTGATCGAGCGCCTGCCGCAGGCGTCAGCGCTGCCGCCGATTGCCGAGGCAACGATCGCAGGGCTGGAGCGCTATTTGTCGCTGCTGCGCGCGCATCAGGTCGATGATTTACGCAAGTTGCTGACGCAGGCCGTGCTTCGCCAAGGACTTGAGAGCTTCGTCGTCGAGATTTGCGCTCCGTTTACCCGCCTGGTCGGTGAGACCTGGGCCAGGGGTGAGCTGGAGATTTTCGAGGAGCATCTGTACACCGAATCGATGCAAGTGGTGCTGCGCAACGCGATCGCGAACATTCCGATGCACGCGGCCCGTCCGCGTGTGTTGCTGACCACGGTGCCCACCGAGCAGCACGGGCTCGGGTTGCTGATGGCCGAGGCGGTGCTGGCGCTGGAAGGATGTCGCTGCATCTCGCTGGGCACGCAGACGCCGGTTGCCGAGATTGCACTGGCTGCGAGCGCGCAACAGGTCGATATCGTCGCGTTGTCCTTTTCTGCGATCCAGAATCCTCGTGCGGTGCTCGACGGGCTTGGCGAGTTGCGCGCAAAACTTCCGTCATCAATCGAAATCTGGGCCGGGGGCGGTGCGCCGGTGCTGCACCGCAGGCCGCTGCAGGGTGTGTTCGTGATCAGTGATCTCGCCCAGATTCGCGATGCGGTGCTTCGCTGGAACCGGAGCCAAGGCCTGGCTTGATCGTCGTTGAGTGCTGCGCCGGTGATCGCTGCCGGCCAGGGCCTCAAACGAATAGCGTCAGCACCCCGGTGTGTCCGTAGATGCGATCGCGGGCAATTTCCCCGGTCGCATGGAAACCGATCAGCGGCAACTCG
>JALRBB010000543.1 GCA_023257915.1 Quisquiliibacterium sp.
GCGGTGGCGCTGCTGCAGGTGCCGTTCCTGAAACTGGTCGGTGGCGCGTTGCTGCTGTGGATCGGCGTCAAGCTGGTCGCGCCGGCTGACGAAGGCGGCCATGGAAATGTGCAGGGTGGTTCGAGCCTGCTGTCGGCGATCAAGACCATCATCGTGGCCGATCTCGTGATGAGTATCGACAACGTCATTGCGATTGCGGGCGCAGCCCAGCAGGCTGATCCGGATCATCAGATCGGTCTGGTGATCTTCGGTCTGATCGTCAGCATCCCAATCATCGTCTGGGGTAGCCAGATTGTGCTGAAGCTGATCGACCGCTTTCCGCTGGTCGTCACCGCGGGTGCCGGTCTGCTTGGCTGGATTGCGGGCGGCATGATGGTGACCGACATCGCGATCACCTCGCGAATCGGCGACATTCCACCGGTCGCGTATTACGCCTGCGCGGTGCTTGGCGCCGTGGCGGTGATTGCCTGCGGAGAGTTGCTCAAGCGCCGACGCGGCGGCGCTTGATCCTCATCCCTGCCTGAGCAGGGCACAAATAGGTCAGATCGATGCGATGAGGGTGACGTAATGCGTCACCTCGTGTGCCGCAGATCGTCAGCCCAGTGCACGAAAACCCCGCGAACTCGACCGCGATTGACGCCCAAAGAGCGACGATCTGCCATTCATCAGCCCGAACCGACCGTCGCGTCCCGCTGGCACGACTGATGCGTTCTCTTGAGGCAAAGGGCGCGCAAGGAAGCGGCCTTCGCTCAATCACTCAGGAGATTCGTCATGAAACGCATGCAAATTCGCAAGCAGATGCAAAAAGTGCAAAAGGGCTTCACGCTGATCGAACTGATGATCGTCGTCGCGATCATCGGCATTTTGGCGGCGGTGGCGCTGCCGGCGTATCAGGACTACACGATCCGGTCGCGGGTCAGTGAGGCGATGGTGATGGCCTCGGCTGCCAAGGTGACCGTTGCAGAGAATGCGGCATCCGGCGCTGCGACTGCCGGGGCTGGGTACACTGCACCCGCAGCAACCACGAACGTAGCATCGGTCGTCGTGGATGATGCTACCGGAACGATCACCGTGACCACCACCGCAAAAGCGGGTAATGGGACGATCATCTTCGTGCCGACCCCGGCCTTCACCGCGAACACGCCGGCGACCGACCGGCTGACATGGGCGTGCAGCACGGGTACCTTGTTGGCGAAGTATCGACCGTCCGAGTGCCGTTGATTCGTCATTAGGCATCTGACGAAGCAGGTTTGATGCAGAGGGTTTCCCCGGGTAAGAACGGCCACCAGCGAGTGGCCGTTTTTACCGCGTCGCGACGAGTGGAATGTCGGTACCCAAGGTAAGATCGGGCCGCCGACAACAACACATCCGACATCCGATGAACGACCCCTTCAAAACCTACATGTGCCTGATCTGCGGCTGGATCTACGACGAAGAGCAAGGCGCCCCCGATGATGGCATCGCGCCTGGCACCCGCTGGGATGATGTGCCGATGAACTGGACCTGTCCCGAGTGCGGCGCGCGCAAGGAAGATTTCGAGATGGTTGAAATCTGACGCGTGTGCTTCAGAATGGGAGATTCCACTCTGGTCCAATAACGGAGCCTTGATGAGCCAGACGCCCGACCTCTCGGGTTTGAAGGTGATGGTGATCGACGATAGCAACACGATTCGTCGCAGCGCCGAGATCTTTCTCGGTCAGTCGGGTTGCGAGGTGATCCTGGCTGAAGACGGCTTCGATGCCTTGTCCAAGATCGTCGACCATGATCCGGACCTGGTGTTTTGCGACATCCTGATGCCGCGGCTCGATGGCTATCAAACCTGTGCGCTGATCAAGAAGAGCCCGCGGTTTCATGCCACGCCGGTGATCATGCTCTCGTCCAAGGATGGTCTGTTTGATCGCGCGCGCGGTCGCATGATTGGTTCCGAGCTTTACCTGACCAAGCCGTTCACGAAGGACAGCCTGATCGCCGCGGTCGCCCGATTTGCCCGCCGTAGCGCGCAGTCTGCGCCCGTCGGCCAGGCGGAGCGCTGAGATGGTCGCGACGATGACCGCGCCCACCCCTCGGGTCACGCACAAGATTCTGGTGGTCGACGATTCGCCCACAGAGCGCTTCTATGTCGCCGACATGCTGCAACGCAAGGGCTACAAGGTCATCACCGCTGAAAACTGCGATGACCTGCTTGCGCGGATCAAGGCCGAGAAACCCAGCGCGATTGTCATGGATGTGGTGATGCCCGGCACCAGCGGTTACCAGATGACGCGCGCGATCTCTCGCGACCCGGAAACCCGGCACATTCCGGTGGTGTTGTGCACCAGCAAGTCGAACGAAACCGACCGGATCTGGGGCTTGCGCCAGGGCGCGCGCGAGTACCTGATCAAACCGGTCCGCGCCGAACAACTGCTCGCGACGATCGCGAGCTTGCTCAAGTGAGCGACGAGGCGACCGATCTGCCTGTCGCCGAGTCGCGCAGCGGTCGCTTGCGTGAGTTTCAGGACCAACTCGCCGAGCGGCTGCGCAAGGCCGAACTGGCGCCGAGCTCGGCCCGGCTCGGCGTGCAGCTGGGCGACAGAAGGCTGCTGGTGAATCTGGTGCAGGCCGGACAGATCGTGCCGGTCCCCCGATCGATCACCCAGGTTCCGCTGGCGCGGTCCTGGCTGGTCGGTCTGGTCAATTTGCGTGGTCAACTGCTTGCGGTCAGCGACCTGCTCGAATGGCTCGGTGAAGGTCAGACCGTTCTGAACCGCGAATCACGCCTGTTGGCCTTCGGTGCGTCCTTGAAGCTGAATGCCGCGATCCTGGTCACGCGTGCGCTTGGACTGCAGGACACCAGCGCCTGGGGGCTTGCGCAGGTGGATGGTGCGCGACCGGATTGTCTGCGCCGCGCGTTGACTGATCCGCATGGCAATCGCTGGGACGAGCTTGACCTGGCGCTACTGGCTGCCGATCCGGCCTTTCAGTCGGCTGCGCGCTGAGCGTCAACCGGATTTCACAACGAAGGGAGATGATGAAGCTTTCCGGTCGGGACGATGCATCACCATGGTCAGGCCTGTTCGGGCGACCATTTCGCTCGCAGCTGCGCCTGCTCGGTCCGTTGATGGCTGCCTGCCTGGTGACCGCGCTCGTTCTGCTGTGGCTGGACCTGAGTCACACCGCGCTGGCAACCGAGCTTGCACGCTACGCCACCGGCTCGAACCTGTGGCCCTTCGCACTACTGCTTGCCATCGCGATCCTGTCGGGCGTCGCGCTGATCCGCAGCTATCTGCGCGATACCCAACAACGTGCGGCCGATGCCAGGCGCCAGCAGCGCCAGGCCGAAAAGCTCGAGCAGGAAGCCAAGCGGGTCAACGATCAGAATCAGGCTGCGATCCTGCGGCTGATGAACGAACTGCAGGAAGTGGCCGACGGGGACCTGACGGTGCAACCCACGGTCACCGAGGACATCACTGGCGCGATCGCCGATTCGGTCAATTACACCCTCGAAGAATTGCGCGCGATCGTCACGCGGATCAACTCGACCACCGAACTGGTCAGCAAGGCCTCGGCCAAGGCCCAGCAAATTGCCGCACGGCTGCTGACCGCCTCCGAGCAACAGTCGCGCGAGATTCGCGCCACTGGCGATGCCGTGCTGACGATGGCCAAGCAGATCAACGAAGTGTCCTTGCGCGCAGCCGAATCGGCCAAGGTGGCGCGGCGCTCGCTGTCGGCCTCCGAAGGTGGTGCGGCAGCGGTGCAAAACGCGATCGCCGGCATGAACGGCATCCGCGACCAGATCCAGGAAACCGCTAAGCGCATCAAGCGGCTGGGCGAGTCTTCGCAGGAGATCGGCGAGATCATCGAGCTGATCTCCGACATCACCGAGCAGACCAATGTTCTGGCGCTGAACGCGGCGATCCAGGCGGCATCGGCTGGTGAGGCCGGGCGCGGATTCACGGTCGTCGCCGAAGAGGTGCAGCGGCTCGCGGAGCGATCGGCCGAGGCCACCCGACAGATCGCCGCATTGATCCGCGCGATTCAGACCGACACGCAAGATGCAGTCGCTGCGATGGAGCGCAGCACCCAGGGCGTGGTCGAGGGGACTCGTCTGTCCGATGAGGCTGGCAGCGCGCTTGAGGAGATCGGTCGCGTCTCGCGCCAGTTGGCTGAGCTCATCGAGGGCTTTTCGAGCACCGCCTCGACGCAGGCGATCTCGGCAGGCGGCGTGGCCGAGTCGATCCAGCGCATCCTCATCGTCACCGAGCAGACCAGCCGGGGCACGATGCTGACCGCCAGCTCGATCCGTCAGTTGGCTGAACTCGCGCAGGAGCTCCGGGCTTCGGTGTCGCGATTCAAGGTCGCCTGAGGCGCGGCGCGGAGCACGGTAGATGGCCCCCGATCTGACGCTCCTGTCCTGGTGCCTGGGTGAAGTGCGCCAGTCGCTGGCCCAGACCGAGTCGCAGCTCGACGCGGCGCTCGCGAACGGCGATCCGGCTGCAAGCGCGTTGGGTTCTGCCAAAGCGTCCTTGCATCAGGCACATGGCGCCTTGCAACTGGTCTCGGTCGACGGCGTTTCGCAGCTGACGCAACAAGCCGAGGCACTAATCGACGCGATGCAAGCGGCCGAGGTCGCGCTGGACGATGCGCGAATCCAGGCGCTGCGCCGGGCGTTTCACGCGGTGCTCGAATACTGCGAAGGCCTATTGCATCAACAGATGCCGCAGCCCTTGTTCCTGTTCCCGTATTACCGCGACCTGCTTGCGGCGCGCGGTGCCGAGCGCGCCCAGCCCTCGGATCTGTTCTTTCCGGATCTGTCGATCCGGCCACCAGCGTCGCAGTTGCCGGTCGGCGAAGACGATCCACAACTGCTCGCGCATGCGCGCAGCCTGTTCGAGCGCGGCCTGTTGACGCTGATGCGCACGCCGCAAGGCGACGGCGCGCAATCGATGCAGGATGCGGTCGCGATGATCTGCGCATCCCGGCTTGCGAGTCGGCATCGAGGGTTCTGGTGGGTCGCGCAGGCCTTGTTCGATTCGCTTTCGGACTCCAGCCTGCCGGTCGATGTCGACGTCAAGCGTCTGCTGGCCCGGTTCAACCTGCAGTTGCGCAAATTGATGCTGCAGCAGTTCGAACCGGACGAGCGTCTGCTGGTCGAGATGCTGTTCCTGCTCGCGCACGTTGCGCATCCGAACGAGGCATGCCGCGAGGTCAGACGCGTCTACCGGCTCGACGACGCGATCCCTGCGGACTACGAGACCGCCCGCTACGATCCGCTCGATCCGCGCCTGCTGGCCGACGCGCAGGCTGCGCTTGAGCGATGCCACCAGACGCTTGAAGCGCTCGCTCGCGGCAGCCTGGCGGATCTGACGGCCTTTGCCGAGGCGATCGATGCCTTCGTGCTGCTGTGTGAACGCATCCCGGCCGAGGGTTTGCGTACCCTCGCGAAGGCGTTCACGCAGGTTCGCCAGGTGCTGCTGGCAAGGCAGACCGTGCCCGCCGAAAGCATCGCGCTGGACATCGCCACCGCGATCCTGTTTGCCGAGCAGGCGATTGCCGACGGCGCAAAGCCGGGTTCCGTCCATGATCTGCGTGGCGCCGACATGGCCACGCGCCTGACCGCGGGATTCGCGATCGGCGGCTCCGACGAGGTGGCGATTCCCGATTGGCTGCGCGAGCTCAACCTCGCCGCGCTCGAGCGGCGTGCAATGCTGTCCTTCGTCGAGGAAACGCGCGCCGAACTGCACGAGATCGAACAGGGGCTGGATGCAGTTTTTCGTGATCCACAGCAGCGCGAGCGCTTGATGCCCGCAGCCCGTGCGCTCGAGCGGATCGCGATGTCGCTGAGCCTGCTCGATGAGCAGGATGCGTCCGACCATGTCCGGCTGATGGCGGCTCGCATCGCGCATCTGGAACGCTCGGAGCAGCCTGCGTCGCAGCAGGTGTGCGACAAGCTCGCCGACAGCATCGGCGCGTTGAGCTTCTATCTCGACTCCCTATTGCAACCGGCCGGCAGCGAGCGCCACTTCGAGTTTGATTCCGAGCGCGATCTCGGGGACGAGCTCATGCTCGAGGCATCGACACCGCAGCCCGCGCCCGCGGTTGAGTCGCCGATTGAGTCGTCGGTTGAGAGTCCGATTGAGTCGCCCGTTGAGTCGCCAGCGGAGTTACCAGATCGGGAATTGCTCGAGGTGTTCCTGGCCGAGGCCACCGAAGTACTCGAGCACATTGCGGCGGCGACGATCGCCTCGCGGGCGCAGCCGGCCCAGCAAGAGCCGCTGACCCGGATCCGTCGCGGGTTTCACACCCTCAAGGGGTCGAGCCGCATGGTCGGCTTGGACGCGTTCGGCGAAGCGGCCTGGGCGCTGGAACGCCTGCTCAATGCCTGGCTGGCCACGCAGCAGCCCGGCAGCGAGGCGCTGTATGACCTCGTCGACGAATCGAGTGCCCAGTTCGGAGCCTGGGTGGCGGTGCTGTCCACCAATCCGCAGGCGGTCTCGGCCATCGATCCGGCTACGCTGGTCGCCGATGCCGACGCGCTTGGTGAGGTGCTGCAGGAGACTCTGGCAGAGCCCGCGCTCGCACCGCAAGCCGGACTGCAAGACGAACCGCAACACGAGTTGTCCGACGAGTTGTTCGACGATCAGAGCGAGGATCTGGTCCTGATCGGCGAGCGTCGACTGAACCGCGCGTTGTACATGATCTTTCTGTCGGAGGCCGACGAGCTGATCGAGACGCTTTGTTCGGACGCGCTCGAGTGGCAGCAGCAACCAGCCCGTGGCGCCAGCCAGACTGCGATTCGGGCCGCGCATACGCTGGCGGGCAGTTCAGCGATCGTCGGTCTTGCGCAGGTGCAGCTGATCTCGCGGCAGATCGAACAGTTCCTGCTCACCCAGCTGAACTCTGGCCTGACCCCGGCCGACACCGATCTGCAGCGGCTCGCGCAACTGACCGATCGCGTGCGCACGATGCTGCACCAGTTCGCCGGCGGCGCCGAGCCGCGCGAAGACGAAGAGGCGCTCGAGATTGGGCGCCTGCTTGGCAGCGATGCGACGCTTGATCCGTACGAAGAGATCACGATCGAGGCTCTGGCTGATGAGGAGTTCTACGAAGAGATCCTTCAGGCACCGCCTGAGAAGGGCGTCGCTGCGCAGGCCGCCAGCGACGAGACTGACGTTCTCGACGACATCGACCCCGAACTGTTGCCGGTCTTCGTCGAGGAGGTCAGCGACCAGATGTCGCAGATCGGCGAAAACCTGCGCCGCTGGCAGGCCGCTCCAGGGGATTCGCGGATCGCGCAGAACCTGATGCGACAGTTGCATACCGTCAAGGGCAGCGCACGGATGGCCGGGGCGATGGTGCTTGGCCAGTTGCTTCATCAGATTGAGACGCAGGTCGAGGCGCTGGCCGCGCAGGCGTCGATCAGTGCCAGTGAGATCGAGGCGCTGATCTCCGAGCATGACCGGGCCGATGCCCTGTTCGAACGGATGCGCCAGGGCGAGCCGCCCACGCAGCCCGAGCCGCCCGCGCAGTTCGAACCGACCACGCAGTTGGAACCGACCACGCAGTCCGAACAGATCGCGCAGCCCGAGCCCACGCTCCAGATTGACACGGCCTTGGATGCAGAGGCGCAGCCCGACGCCGACACGATCGACCCCGAACCGGTTCTGCTGCCAAAAACTGTTGTCGCGCCGATGCCGCTGGCCGAGCCCGAGGAACGGACCGAGCCGAAGCAGCTGGTGCGGGTGCGTGCCGACCTGCTCGATCGCTTGGTCAACGAAGCGGGCGAAGTCTCGATCGCGCGTTCGCGACTCGACAATGAACTCGCGATGTTGCGCCAGTCGCTTGGTGAGCTGACCGAGAACGTGAGTCGTCTGCGCTCACAACTGCGCGAAGTCGAAATCCAGGCTGAATCGCAAATTCAGGCGCGCATCGCACAGCAGCGCGACCATGAGCGCAGCTTCGATCCACTCGAGTTCGATCGCTTCACCCGTTCGCAGGAATTGACGCGGATGCTCGCCGAGTCGGTCAATGATGTCGGCACGGTGCAACAAAATGCCGCGCGCAGTCTCGAGGAGGCATCGCGCGATCTGCACCGCCAGGGGCAGGTCCTGCGTGACCTGCAGCAAAACCTGATGCGGCTGCGCATGCTGCGCTTCGGGTCGATCGCGGATCGCCTGCATCGGGTGGTGCGTCAGACCGCGAGGGAACTCGACAAGCGGGTGCATCTTGAAATTCGCGGATCCGAGGTCGAACTCGATCGCAGCGTGCTCGAGCGAATGGCCGGTCCGATCGAACATCTGCTGCGCAATGCGGTCACCCATGGCATCGAGTCGGCGTCCGTGAGGCAAGCCGCCGGCAAGCCGCAAGCCGGTCAATTGCTGATCGAGGCACAACAGGACGGACGCGACATTGTGCTGATGTTAAGCGATGACGGTGCCGGTCTGGACTTCGCACGCATTCGTGACAAGGCGATCGCGTCCGGTCTGCTGGATCCGAACGCACAGGTCTCGCCGCGCGAGCTTGCCGACCTGATCTTCGCGCCCGGGTTCACGACTGCGGACAGCGTCACCGAGATCGCCGGGCGAGGTGTCGGCATGGACGTGGTGCGCTCCGAGGTCGCGGGGCTGGGCGGACGCATCGAAACCGAGTCGACGCCGGGTCAGGGAACCCGCTTTCGCATCGTGCTGCCGCTGACTCTCGCGGTCGCGCAGGTGGTGCTGGCAAGTGCTGGCGATCATCGCTATGCGATCAGCGCATCGAGCGTCGAGCAGCTGCTGCAGATGAAGCCCAAGCAACTGGCCCAGGCCTATGGCCGCGGCCAGCTCGACTGGGGGGGCGGGCAGGTGCCGTTGTATTACCTGGGCACGTTGCTTGAGTTACCCGATCTCACGCCCTCGGCCCAGCATCATGCGCCGGTGCTGATTTTGCGCTCGGGCACGCAGCGGATCGCGCTGCACTGTGACCAGGTTTCGCGCAACCAGGATGTGGTGGTCAAGGCGGTGGGTCCGCAGCTCGCGCAGGTGCGGGGTATCACCGGGGCAACGGTGCTCGGCAGCGGCGAAGTGGTGCTGATCCTCAATCCGGTCGCAATCGCGCAGCCGCGTTCCGGCGCGCCTGCGGCACCGACACTGGACAAGCCGGCGATCTCGGCGATGCTTGCCGATGCCCAGCCGCCGCTTGTGATGGTGGTGGATGATTCGCTGACGGTGCGCAAGGTCACGCAACGGCTGCTATTGCGCGAGGGCTATCAGGTGCTGCTGGCTCGCGACGGTGTCGACGCCTTGCGTCAGCTGGCCGACACGATGCCCGATGTGATGCTGGTCGACATCGAAATGCCGCGCATGGACGGATTCGATCTGACCCGCAATATCCGCGGCGACAGTCAGTACGCTCACATCCCGATCATCATGATCACCTCGCGCACCGCCGACAAGCACCGCAGTTTCGCGATGTCGCTCGGTGTCGATGCCTATCTGGGCAAGCCCTATGCCGAGCAGGAACTGCTCGAGCGCATTACCGATCTGGTCGCGCGCGGCAAGGATCGCAAAGCTCAGGTCTGAGCGTCGGACTTAGCGTCGGACTTAGCGCTCATTCTCATGTCATCGCCGCAATCGCGGCAAGCTTCATTCGGTGGGTTTTTTGACCACCGCATAGCGCGCCAGCGTCCGCTCACGCGCCTGGGCATGGTCGACCACCGGTCGCGGGGTGTTGCTGCCCAGCTCCACCCCGGCTGCGGCCAACTCCAGCGGTGAAGCCAGCCAGGGCGCGTGGATCAGCTTGTCGGGCAGCGCCGCCAGTTGTGGCTGGTAACGCCGGATAAAGCTGCCGCGGGCATCGAACTTCTCCGACTGGGTGACCGGATTGAAGATCCGGAACCAGGGCTGCGCATCGCAGCCGGTCGAGGACGCCCACTGCCAGCCGCCATTGTTGGCTGCCAGATCGAAGTCGTTGAGCTGTGCGGCGAAGTACGCCTCGCCGCGTCGCCAGTCGATACCCAGGTCCTTGACCAGGAACGAGGCGGTCACCATGCGCAGCCGGTTGTGCATATAGCCGCTGTGGTTCAGCTGCGCCATCGCCGCATCGACCAGTGGATAGCCGGTGCGAGCCTCGCACCAGGCCGCGAACAGCGCATCGGCGTGCTTGCCCTCTTCCCAGCGAATCGCGTCGTACTCGGGCCGGAACGCGCTACCCGCCACATGCGGGTTGTGATGCAGGATCTGGAAGTAAAAGTCGCGCCAGATCAGCTCCGAGAGCCAGGTGCGCGCGCCGTCGGCAGCAGCAGGCTCGGCGCGTTCGACCTGCA
>JALRBB010000565.1 GCA_023257915.1 Quisquiliibacterium sp.
ATCCTGGTTGAAGATATTGATCGTCGGCGGGGACACCTGATGATGCACCGCCAGCGCAGTCAGGACGCTTTCCAGTCCGCCAGCGCCACCCAGCAGGTGGCCGGTCATCGACTTTGTGGAGTTGACGACGATACCGCGCGCCGCATCGCCCAGGGCGAGCTTGATGGCATCGGTTTCATTCTTGTCACCGAGCGGCGTCGAAGTTCCGTGCGCATTCAGGTAACCGATCTGGTCGGCGTTGACGCCAGCATTGCGCATCGCTGCGTCCATGCAACGCCGCGGACCATCGGTACTGGGTGCGGTAATGTGATTGGCATCCGCACTCATGCCAAAGCCAGAGATCTCGGCGTAGATGCGCGCGCCTCGACGTCTGGCGTGCTCATACTCCTCAAGGACCATGACTCCGGCGCCTTCGCCCAGAACGAAGCCGTCACGGTCCTTGTCCCAGGGACGGCTCGCCGCGGCCGGATCGTCATTGCGCGTAGACATCGCCCGAGCCGCACAAAAGCCTCCAACCCCCATCGGCGAGATCGTAGATTCCGCCCCGCCCGCGACCATGACGTCCGCGTCACCGTACTCGATCATCCGCGCCGACTGCCCGATGCTGTGCAGACCGGTGGTACAGGCGGTGACCATGGCGAGGTTAGGGCCCTGCAGACCGAGCATGATCGACAACTGGCCGGAAATCATGTTGATGATTGATCCGGGTACGAAAAACGGCGAGATCCTGCGCGGCCCGCGGTTCAAGTACTCGTTGTGATTGTCCTCGATCATCGGCAAACCGCCAATCCCTGAACCAATCATCACGCCGATCTGCGTCCGGTTGGCATCGGTAACCTCCAACCCACTGTCACGGACCGCCTGCACGCCGGCAGCCAGACCGTAATGAATGAAGGTATCGAAGTGCCTGGCTTCCTTGGCGGGAAGATATTCGTCGATGCTGAAGCCGCGCACCTCGCCGGCAATTTGCGAGGTGAACGCGCTGGCATCGAAACGGGAGATTCGGTCGATGCCGGACTTGCCCGCAACGATGTTCTGCCAGGTGCTCTGAACATCATTTCCGACCGGGGAAACCGCTCCCAGACCGGTGATCACGACGCGGCGACGACTCACTGTGGGCTCCTTGACTCGACCGGGGACGATCAGCTCTTGCTGTGAGCCTGGACGTAATCGATCGCCTGCTGGACCGTGGTGATCTTTTCAGCTTCCTCGTCGGGAATCTCGGTCTCAAATGCGTCTTCAAGCGCCATCACCAGCTCAACGGTGTCGAGCGAATCTGCACCCAGATCATCGACGAACGAGGACTCGTTCTTGATGTCGGCCTCATTGACGCCAAGCTGCTCGGCGACGATCTTGCGCACGCGTTGTTCGATGTTTTCCATTTCTTCGGCTCCTCGGTATTGAGCGCGTCGCTGGACAGACGCCCGTGATTGAATTTTGTTTAGGTGGTGGAAGCGGTATTCGATTGCGGCATTTCGTGCCCGAAACGGCCGGTTGCGCGAATTTTATCAGTTGCCGGGGCCGGGACGTGCTTAACGCACGACCTAGTCCTGGTGTTGCTCACTCCATGTACATGCCGCCGTTGACATGCAGCGTCGCGCCCGTGATGTAGCCGGCCGCGGGCGATGCCAGGTAGGCAACCGCCGATGCGATGTCCTGCGGCTGTCCGAAGCGCCCCAGCGGAATGTTCTGCATCAGTGCGGCAGTCTGTGCCTCGTTGAGAGAACGCGTCATGTCGGTGTCGATGAAACCCGGCGCAACGCAATTGACGGTAATGTTGCGACTGCCGAGTTCCCGCGCCAGAGCCCGGCTCATGCCAGCAACGCCTGCCTTGGCCGCTGCGTAGTTCGCCTGCCCGGCATTGCCGCTGGAGCCGACCACCGACGTCACATTGACGATCCGGCCGAACCGGGCCTTCATCATCGGCCGCATCACGAGACGCGAGAGGCGAAAGACCGCGCTCAGATTGGTATCGATCACCGCGGCCCACTCGTCATCCTTCATCCGCATGGCCAGGTTGTCGCGCGTGATGCCGGCATTGTTCACAAGGATCGACAAGCTTCCGAATTCCTTGATGATCGCATCGATCAGCTGCTCGCAACGGGCAGCATCACCAACATCCAGCACTTCACCACGGCCATTGATGCCAGCCTGGCTCAGCGTCTCGCCAATCGCGTTGGCGCCAGCCTCGGAGGTGGCGGTACCGATCACTCGGGCCCCCAGCCGGCCAAGCTCGATTGCGATCGCCTGACCGATACCGCGGCTCGCGCCGGTGACCAGGGCGACCTGCCCTGCCAGAGCGTCGTTCATGACCTTACCTCCGCAAGGACTGCCGCAAGCGTGGTCGGGTCATAGACCGCACTGGCCTTCAGATCCTTGTCGATGCGCGGCGCCAGACCGGACAACACCTTGCCCGGCCCAAATTCGATCAGATGGGTGACCCCCATCTGCCTGAGCTTGCGAATTACTTCCACCCAGCGAACCGGCCCATAGGACTGCCGGATCAACGCATCCACGATACGGGGCGGCTCGACTTCAGCGGCCACATCGATGTTATTGACCACCGGAAAGCGTGGCGAATTCAATTTCAGCGCTGACAGCGCAAGCGCCAATTTGTCGCCGGCCGGCTTGAGCAAGGGCGAGTGAAACGGGGCAGAAACCGCCAGGGGTAGCGCGCGCTTGGCGCCCAGCGCCTTGGCCTCGATGCAGGCACGCTCGACTGCAGCCTTGTGTCCGGCGATCACGACCTGGGCCGGGGCATTGAAATTGGCCGGGTCGACCATCTCACCCGGATACCCTTCGCGAGCTTTCGCGCAGGCCTGCTCGACCGTGGCGTCATCGAGCCCGAGAATCGCGGCCATCGATCCGACACCGACCGGCACCGCGTCCTGCATTGCCATGGCCCTGGTGCGAACCAGCGGCACGGCATCCGCGAGCGTCAGTGCCCCGGCAACCGTTAACGCGGTGTACTCGCCAAGACTGTGCCCTGCAACCGCAACAGGTTCCGGACCGCCTGCGGCACGCCACGCGGCATAGCAGGCATAGGAGGCAACCAGCATCGCCGGCTGAGTATTCACGGTCAGAGCCAGCGTCTCGGCCGGCCCTTGTGCGATCAGACCAGACAAGGACTCGCCGAGCGCGGCGTCCGCCTCGGTGAGCACCTGTTGGACCTTCGCGTTGTCGGCAAAGGCGTCGAGCATGCCGACCGCCTGAGCACCCTGTCCCGGAAAAACGAAAGCCAGAGTCATCTGCGAATCACCTCTCTTGCGTCTGTCATCGCTCTTGCGTCTATCATCGAAAGCCTGGTGCGGCCCAGTCACAAGCCGAGCTCTGGCTTTACATCTGAACCAGCACCGCACCCCAGGTAAAGCCGCCGCCGACACCTTCAAGCAGCACCCGCTGCCCGGCCTTGACCCGACCGTCACGAATCGCGAGATCCAGCGCCAGCGGCACCGATGCCGCCGACGTATTGGCGTGCCGATCGACCGTGGACACCACGCGATCCGCGCTGATGCCCATCCGGCGAGCGGTCGCCTGAAGGATGCGGATATTGGCCTGATGCGGAATCAGCCAGTCGACGTCTGACAGGGTCAGGCCAGCCGCCTCGACCGTTTCACGCCCGACCGCATCGAGAGCCGAGACCGCGAGCTTGAACACGGCC
>JALRBB010000007.1 GCA_023257915.1 Quisquiliibacterium sp.
CGGAGCCCCAGATGAACAGGAACGCCGTTAACGATCAGCCGTTCGCATTTCGCGACGAGCTCGGTCCGGCCCGGGTCATTCACGTCCATGAACCATCACTGCAACTGCAGGCAACGTTGGTGATCGACAATGTCGCGGCCGGACCGGCGATCGGCGGCTTGCGCATGGCGCCCGATGTGACGACGCTCGAGTGTGCCCGACTGGCCAGGGCTATGACCTTGAAAAATGCGGCGGCGGGGCTGCGCCATGGCGGAGGCAAATCGGTGCTGCGCGCCGACCCGCGCATGGATCCGCAGCGCAAGCAGGAACTGGTGCGGGCCTTTGCCCATGCGCTGCGCAATGAGAGCGACTACATCTTCGGTCCGGACATGGGCACCGACGAGACCGCGATGGCCTGGGTGCTCGATGAGATCGGCCGCGGACGCGCGGTCGGACTGCCGGTCGAACTGGGCGGCATCCCGCTCGACGAACTCGGCGCAACTGGCTGGGGCGTTGCCCATGCTGCCGAGATCGCAGCACCGCACTGCGGGCTTGCGATGAACGGGCTCAAGGTCGCGATCCAGGGCTTCGGTGCAGTCGGCCGGCACGCGGCACGCTTTCTGCGCGACCGGGGGGCGGTGCTGGTGGCGGTCGCCGACAGCGTGTGCACCCTGCACGATCCGCGCGGCATCGATCTCGATCACTTGCTGGCGATCAAGGAATCCGGCGGCCATGTTGGCGACGCCAAAACCGGTCAGCGCCTGGACGCTGATGCGATCGTTGGGATCGAGTGCGATTTGTGGATCCCGGCGGCCCGGCCGGACGTGGTTCGCGCCGACAATGTGGCGCAACTCAAGGCCAGGCTCGTGATCCAGGGCGCGAATATTCCGTTCACCGACGAAGCCGAGCGTCTGCTCGCACAGCGCAAGGTCACGGTGGTGCCGGATTTCATCGCCAATGCCGGTGGCGTGATCTGCGCTGCGATGGAACTGGCCGGCGCGACCCGCACCGCCGCGTTCGATGCGATCGCCGAACGGATCCGGGCAAACACGGATGCGGTGCTGCAGGCTGCCGCGCGAGACCAGATCTCGCCACGTGACGCGGCCAATGCGCTTGCGATGAGCCGGGTGCGCAGTGCGATGAGCCATCGCCGGTTCGGGGTGTCCTGACCCCAGAAGGGTTTTGGTGCTTCTTTGTGCGGCCACCGCGCCTGCCTTGACAGCCTCCGAAGCCGCGGAGATCACCGCGTTGAACCTGTGCCGTCGGAAACCAGCTGATCAGAAAGTTACAAATCGATACGCGCGATCGCCCCCCTCGAGCCGACCCGACCGATTAGGATAGCGACATGAGTTCTGTGTTCCGGGCGTGTCCGGCGAAAGAAGCAACCATGTTCTTGTACTTGAGTTCCTGCGAATCGATGCGCGCGCGACCGGATCGCGCCGATCATGCGGGCGTCGGAGAGAGGCAGAGTTCGCCCCAAACGACGACCCGGCGGGTGAGCGCGATCGCACTGCTCTCAATGCTCGTGCTCGGCGTATCGACACTGACGTCACCCTCCTGGGCTGCCGATCGAACGGATGGCCCGCGTCACCCCCAGGGGCGCGCACCACACGGCGATGGCATGCAGCGCCAGTCACCTCGCCCGAGCTTCGACAGACCCGCGCCAAACTTTCATCGCGGTGATGCTGGCGCACGCATGCCCCAAGCGGCTCCGCGCGAACCGCAAGGCATCCAACTGCGCAGCGAAACACCCGCCGGCAGACCGATGATTCCAGACGCATCGACACGACGCGCGCCAGAGGCGATGCCAGCACCTCGGATTCCAGGCTCTGTCCGCCCCAGT
>JALRBB010000316.1 GCA_023257915.1 Quisquiliibacterium sp.
GAGGCCGCCAGCACCGGCGTGACGGTCAATGCAATCTGCCCGGGCTTTGTGCAGACCGACATGGTCGAAACCCTGAAGCAGGGCTACGCGGCAATCGGCGGGCCGGACGGCGGCGAGGCGGTGGTCAAGGCGGCGCTGGCCCGTGTCCCGATGGGACGAGTGCTCGACCCCACCGAGATCGCAGGCCTTGCGGTCTATCTGGGTTCGCGCGAATCCAGCGGCATGACCGGCCAGTCGATCCTCGTCGACGGCGGTATGTTGATGTGCTGAAACCTGCGCTACACTGCGCGGACACGGCACGCAAATGATCGGCTGATCAAGAAGCGCCGCTCGCCAGCGCTCTGCGCGCGGGTGAAAAAGCGCCCCGGCCAGAGTGCGTCGTGCCGCCCGCGTCATGTCGCAACGGAGGGGAGCGGATGTTCCACGGCGAGATCGAAGGCAGCGGTTTCGAGATCATCGAACCGGCATTCGCCCAGTGTTTCGTTGGCCACGCACGCCTGGAACGTCTGTGGACCGGCTGTCGCTGGGCCGAAGGTCCTGCCTGGTTCGGCGGCGGTCGCTACCTGATCTGGTCCGATCTTCCGAATGACCGGTTGATGCGCTACGACGATACCGACGGCTCGGTCTCGGTCTTCCGGTCTCCGTCTGGCTACGCGAACGGCAACACCGTCGATCGCGAGGGCCGACTCATCAGCTGTGAACACCAGAACCGCCGGATCACGCGCACCGAACACGACGGCAGCGTCACGGTGCTGGCCGATCGTCATGCCGGAAAGCGACTGAACTCGCCAAACGATGTGGTCGTGAAGTCCGACGGATCGATCTGGTTCACCGACCCCGACTACGGCATCATCGCCGACTACGAAGGGACCCGCGCCGAGCGCGAACAGGACGGCTGTCATGTGTACCGGATCGACCCGCTCAGTGGCGCGGTCAGCCAGGTCGCGACCGACTTCGATCATCCGAACGGACTTGCGTTCTCGCGCGACGAGCGCTTCCTGTTCGTTGCCGACAGCGGCTTCACCGAAGGTGCGGATCGACCCCGTCATATACGCCGGATCGCCCTCACACAAGACGGCAAGGCTCTCGGCGAAAGCACCGTGTTCGCCCACTGCCCGGCCGGATTCTTTGATGGCTTTCGCGTTGATGAGCAAGACCGGATCTGGGCCAGTTCCGCCGAAGGCGTGCAAGTCTACGACCGCGGCGGCACGCTGATCGGCCGGGTCCGCGTGCCGGAGATGGTCGCCAACCTGAGCTTTGGCGGAGCGCGTCGCAACCGCCTGTTCATCTGCGGTACCACGTCGCTGTACGCTATTTATCTGAAGATCAACGGCTGATCGGCCGTAAGGCCCCAGCCGCGCGGTGCGAAATCTGCCCTGAACCGCGCAACCTGCAGGAGATCACCCATGGCAGCAGTCTTCGCCGACCAAACCGATCCGCAAGCCGCGAACTCCGCCAAGCCCCGGCGGCACGCCCACACGCCTTTGCGCCTGACCGCGCAGCAGGCCTTGCATATTGCCAACGACATGGTTCCGCGCCTTGCGCAGCGCGCCAAGCAGGCCGAGAGCCTTCGCCGGGTGCCCCAGGAAACCATCGACGAGTTGCGTGACAGCGGCCTGCTGCGGCTGATGCAACCAGTCCGCTTCGGTGGCTCCGAACTAGGCCTGGATGCGATGGTCAGCGTCGTTTTGGAACTGGCCCGCGGCTGCGCGTCGACCGCCTGGGTCTACTCGAACCTGGCCTCGCACAACTGGAACATCGGTCAGTTCGAATTACAGGCGCAGATCGACGTCTGGGGCGAAAACCACGACGCGCTCGCTGCCACCGGCCTGGCCTTC
>JALRBB010000431.1 GCA_023257915.1 Quisquiliibacterium sp.
TGGTGTCAGAGACCGATGTTTCCGATCGACGGGAATCTGAGCAGCGGGCTGAGAAGGCCGAGAGGCTTTATCGCCTGCTTGCCGAGAATTCGTATGACTGGATCACGCTGTGGTCTGTCGATGGGCACGCGCTGTACGACAGTCCGTCCAGTGCGCACTATGTGCAGGAAAAGCGTTCAGCCGGACGCTACATCGGTGGTCAGATCGTTGGCGCCCAGCGAGAACAGGTTCGCACGCTGTTCCGCGAACTGGCGCGTGATGGAGGCAGCCGCGAGGTTGACTATGAGATTCTCACCGGGTCTGGCCGACGAATCTGGTTCGAGGCACGGTTTGTTGCGATCACCGGATCGGATGGAAAAACCGAAGCCGTGATGTCGACCCGGCGAGATGTGACGGGCAGACGTGAATCCGAGCGGCGACTTCTCGAGAGCGAAGCGCAGTTAAGGGCTATTGTCGAGAACTCACTTGACATGATTATGTTGCTTGAGCCATCGGGCAAGCCAGCATACGTCAATAAGGCATACGAGCGCGTCTTCGGACAGCCCGCACCCGATTTGCGCTTCGGAGCCAATATTCATCCTGACGATCGCTCGCGAGTACTGAAAATCGTCACTGATCTCTTCGACAACGTATTGCCAAATCGGGAGGGCACTTTCGAGTATCGCTTCATCACGAGAGATGGTGAGATCCGTTGGGTTCAGGCAAGTGCTGCGGCGATTGTCGTCGAGGGGCAGGTCAGGCAGGTTTTCGGAATTGGGCGAGACATCACGGCAACCCGAAACCTGCAGCAGGAACTCGCTCGCAGCGAGCGTCTGTATCGCTTGCTGGCCGAAAACACCGAGGACTGGATCACCTTGTGGTCCGCCGAGGGCAAGGCGGTCTATGACAGTCCGTCGGCGCTGAAAGCCTTTGGCACGATGCCCGAACTCGGGCGCTCTGTCGACGGATTCATGGTCTCAGAACAAGACAGAAAGGCTTCCATTCAACTGATGCGTGACTTGGCTGCTAAGCCAGGGCATCGCGAGATGGATCTGCAGATCGCGTGTGCGGATGGCCACGTCCGATGGTTCAACGCGTTGAACGTCTCGGTTGCCGGTCCGGATGGCAAGGTGGAGTATGCAATTACGGTGCGCCGAGATATTACGCAACGTAAGACCTTCGAAGACAGACTGGCAAGAAGCGAGGAGCAGTACAGGCTTCTGGCCGAGTATTCATCGGATTTTGTCTTTCTGTATTCCCACGATGGCAGCCTTCGATACGCAAGTCCGGCGTTTGCACGCTTTCTCGGAATGTCTGAAATAGCCTTCGCCAGCTTCGAGGATGTCGTCGATCCACGCGACTTGTCAAAAGTGCGCGCCTCGTTTGAGGCAGTGCTCGCAAAGACGCCCGGAGTCTTTTGCCGCTACAGAGTCATCAAGGCTACAGGTGAAACAGCTTGGCTGGAGGCGGTCGCATCCGCGGTGCTCAATCACGAGGGGCAGGTCGAGTCGGTTGTCTCCTCGGTGCGTGACGTTACAGACCGCCAACTGGCCGAGGAGAGGCTCGCGAGAAGTGAGGCGAATTACCGTCTGCTTGCAGACAACGCTGTTGAGTTCATCAGCCTATGGAATCGCGAAGGTATCGCGACCTATGACAGTCCGTCGGTTCAGCGTTTGCTTGGGAGGGATTTCCGTGAAGCTCGCCGCATCGGGGCAGAGATTCACCCGGACGATCGTGAGGCGGTTGTTTCGGCGTTCTATCAGATCATGGACATTGGCGGGGTTGCCCGGGTCAAGTACCGGATCATGGCGGGCAATGCCGCCGGGCACTGGTTCGAGGGACATCTGACCGCGGTTATCGATGAGGATGGTGCTGTTAACAACGTGCTTTTATCGGTCAGGGATATTGAAGACTTTATCCTCACACAGAACCAGTTACAGGAGGAGCGGGAGCGCCTTGGCACGCTGCTCCAGGCGGCTCCGCAGTTACGGTATTTTGTGACTAATCTCGATCGCACCCAGTGGTACTACATGAGTCCGTCCATGCTCGAGTACTGGGGGCTGCAAGAGCGCGAGTTTTCTGAGGCTGATTTCACCCGCCTCGATCGACAAGCGGTGTTCAAGGCTGATATTCCCGCGTATCTGGGCCGGGCCAGACTGGAAGCCAAGGGTCAAGCGACAGAGATCATTTATCAAGTTCGACATCCCCAGCTGGGGCGACGCTTTACGAGAACACGTACCCTGCCGGTAAGCCAGGCCGACGGCAGCATACGCATTTACGGTGTCAGCGAAGACGTGACCGAGACGCATGTCACGCAAATAGACTTTGGCCTGCTTAAGCGACGATATGAAAGCTCGCTAAATACCTCCCGCTCCCTTGTCATCGAAGCCGATCGTCGACTTCGCACCCTGTATCTGAGCGATTCAATCACCGAAGTTCTTGGCTACCCGGCACGCAGACCAGATGGTGCGTTTTTGGGATTGCCGGACCTGGTTTCTGAATCCGAAATCGGCGCTGGACGTGTGATGCGAGCGCTGGAGCGCTGCCTGAAGGACGGCATGGTCATTCGTGACCTGATGCTGCATTTCAAGCATGCAGACGGACATCAGGTGTCGATGATCGTGCATGCCGCTCCGCTGTTGTCTGATGACAACCGGATCAGTGGCTTGCAGGCGGTGTGCACCGACGTGACGCAGCTTGAAATGGTCAAGCGGCAGTTGCGTGAGCGGGGCGCACTGTTTGAGAGCATTCTCGAGTACACGCAGGATATCGTCACACTGATTTCGCGTGACGGTGAGTTGCTCTTTCGTGGCAAGCATGGGGCCGAGCTGTTCCCGGACAACACAAATGTCGAGGACAGCTTCAATGTGGTCGTTGAACAGGATCGGGAAGCTGCGCGCACCACATTCAAGCAACTGCTGACTCACGGTGGCACGCGACATCTGCAATATCGGATCAAGATACCGAGCGGCGATGTGCGGTACATGGATTCAATCGCAACCGCGATCCCGGACGACCGGCACAAGGTCGCGGCCGTGTTGCTGATTGCACGAGACGTGACAGATACCGTGCAGGCCCGCGCACGAGAAGAGCAGTCCCAAAGGCTCGAGGCGATTGGTCAGCTCACTGGCGGACTGGCTCACGACTTCAACAACCTGCTCGGTATCGTCATCGGTTGCCTTGATGACATGGATGTGATGCTTCCTGACGATGCGACGCTACGGCGCCGTCAGCGCATTGCAATGGAGGCCGCGCAACGAGGGGCGCAAATCACCCGGTCGCTGTTGACTGTCGCGCGCAGGCAATCGGTGGAATTGAAGCTGCACGATCTGAATGTGCTCGTGACCGATCTTCTGCCGCTATTGCGTTCGTCGATCGGGCCGACGCCACAGCTTCAGACTGATCTGGCCGACACGGGCTTGATGGTGATGGTTGACGCTGACGCGGTCAGTAATGTGCTCATCAACCTTGTGATTAATTCGCGTGACGCCTGTCTGGGCTTGGGCGGTGAGCATCATGTGGTGATACGTACGCTGCGCCAGAAGATTGGTGGCGGCGAAGATCGGGATCTGGAACCCGGCTGGTATGCGGTCTTGCAAGTGCAGGACGATGGCTCCGGAATCACCACCGAGGTGCGTGAGCGCGCATTCGACCCATTCTTTACGACCAAGAAGTCAGGCGACGGCACCGGCCTGGGGTTGTCGATGGTCTACGGATACGCCCGGCAAATGCATGGCACTGCGCGCATTGAGGGCGCGCCAGGCAGTGGGACAATTGTCAGCGTGCTCCTGCCCCTGCCGTCCGAGGAATCGGGATCTGCGGGTAGGCGCTCTGACGAAAGTGCTTCAACGCATGATCAGGAACCCAGTCCTGGTGATCAGCGTGAATCAACCGATGAGACCGAGGCCGCGTTGGAGCACACTGCGCCGCCACGGGTATTGGTGGTCGACGATGAGGAAGGTCTTTGCGAGCTGGGGTGTGCCTGGATGCAAGCGCTGGGGCTGACGGCAGTTGGAGCCGGTAACGCGGATGAAGCGCTTGAAATTCTTGCCACGCAGTCGTTCGATGTGCTGTTTACCGATATCGTGATGCCGGGGTCCATGAACGGTGTTGAGCTTGCTAAACGAGTCAAGGAGCGCTATCCGCAGGTTCGTGTGATCCTGACATCGGGCAATGCCGGTGTGCTGTCCGCGCAAGGAGTGGAGCTGCCTGGTCTTTTGGTGGAGAAGCCGTATCGCAAACCGGAGCTCGCCAATGCACTGCGCCAGGTCGGTGTCGAACCGCCCAAGGCCGTCGGCAGGCGCTGACTCGCGTGCGGTGAAGCGTCTGTTGCTGATCGGGGGCGGCCATGCGCATCTGGCCGCATTGAGCGTGCTGAGCGGCGGCCGATCCGCGGGTCTGTTGCCGATTCTGATCGCGCCATCGCCGCGTTTGCTTTACTCGGGGATGATGCCGAGCTGGATTGCCGGTCAGAGCCGCTTTGATGACTGTGTGATTGATCTGGCGAGGATCTGCAAGCGAAGCGACATTGCGTGGGTCGAAGATGAAATCACGCAGATCGATTTTTTCAATCGCATCGCACACGGTCGCCGCGCGCGCCATGAGTTCGATCTCGTTTCGCTGAATGTGGGTTCCGCCGTGTCCTTGGGCACTCAGGTTCGGGTCGAGTCTTTGGTGCTCGGTGCCAAGCCCTTCTCGGACTTCATTCAGCGCTGGGAGCGATGGCGAGCGCAGGCGTTGCGCCAGGCGCGTGCGCACCGGCTCCTGGTGGTCGGGGGAGGCGCGGCCGGAGTCGAAATCGCCTTCGCACTTGCCGCCATGGTCCGACGTGAGCCTGCCTTTGCGGGCTCGAGCGTCACGCTCGCCACGCAAGCGCCGTTACTGCCCAACATGGCGCCGCTGGCGAGAGCTCTTGCGCGTGGGTCTCTGACTGTCGCGGGAGTCGCGCTCGAAGAAGGGCTGCGTTACGTTGGCTGCGAGGCGAAAGAGGCGTTGTTTTCTGACGGCCAGGCGATCGAGGCGGATCTCGTGATCCTCGCGACCGGGGCAACGCCGCCTGGCTGGTTGTCGGATTCTGCGCGGCGGGCTGGTTTTTTGGTCACTCCCCAGGGGGCCTTGCAGGTTGGCGCAGATCTGCGCGTGTCAGGGGCCAGCGACGCGTTTGCAGCCGGCGACTGCGCACAAATCGTCGGGCAAGATCTGCCGCGCTCCGGCGTGCATGCGCTGCGTCAGGGAAGCGTGCTGGGGCACAATCTACTTGCTCTCGGACGGGGGGCTCAATCCGATTTGGCGAGTTATCACGGTCGCCGGCAAACGCTGGCTTTGCTCAATCGTTGCGATGGGTCGGCCATCGCGGCCTGGGGGCGCTTAGCCTTCGCCGGCCGGGCTGCCTGGCAGTGGAAGCGCTGGATCGATACCCGCTTCGTTGCCGGCTTTCGCTGATTGAGATGCCAATGTAATGTTTGCCGGTTATTAGAGAACGCACACTATGCACAACGTCATCGAACTGATTCGTAAGACCGATTTTCCGGCCATTCAGCGCAAGGCAGTTTCTACGATCCAGGTCAATCTGGGCTACCGCTGTAACCAGTCCTGCGTTCACTGCCATGTCGGCGCTGGACCGAATCGCGTCGAATCGATGGATTCGGCGACCATGGATCTGGTGTTGCGATTTGCTGCGCAGCAGCGCGCAGCGATTCTCGATCTGACCGGTGGTGCGCCCGAGTTGCATCCGCTGTTTCGCGATCTGGTGCTTCGCGCCCGCGCGCAGGGTTTGCACGTGATCGACCGGTGCAACCTGACGGTGTTGTTCGAGCCGGGGCAGCAGGACACCGCTCAGTTCCTGGCTGACAATGGGGTCGAGATCACCGCCTCGCTGCCGTGCTATGAGGAGGACAACGTCGACCGTCAACGAGGCCGTGGCGTGTTTGACATGAGCATCGAGGCGTTGCGCCTGCTCAATACGCTGGGTTATGGCGAACCTGGCGGACTGGTGCTGAATCTGGTGTTCAATCCGCAAGGCCCGGTGCTGCCACCTTCGCAGCAAGCGCTCGAGCAGGATTATCGGCGAGAGCTTGCCCAGCGCCATGGCGTGCGCTTCACGCGCCTGTATGCGCTGGCAAACATGCCAATTCAGCGCTTCGGATCGACCCTGGTCAGCAAGGGCAGCTTTCACTCGTACATGCAGTTGTTGCGCTCGGCCCACCGGGTCGAGAATCTCGATTCGGTGATGTGCAAGGAACTGATCAGCGTTGACTGGCAGGGCAATGTTTACGATTGCGACTTCAACCAGATGCTCGGCCTGTCATTGATGCACGATTCCTCACCGAGCGTGCATCTGCGTGATTTGCTGAATGCGGATCTGCGTGGCGCGAGCGTGTCGGTGCGCGATCACTGTTATGGATGTACCGCAGGGCAGGGTAGTTCGTGCGGCGGAGCACTCGTGGCCTCGGGCGGTGCCTGAAATGCGTATGGATTCAGCGGTGGACACGCCCGGGCGGGTGTGCCCGGTGGATTATCACCTAGGCGAGCAGGCCTTCCGTTCGGGGCCGGTTCTGCAGGCCGAGGTGCTCTATGTTGTCGGTGGCCTGTATGGCAATACGGTCGCACTCGATACGGTGCTTGAGCTATTCGAATCTGAGAAGACTGCTTCGCGCCTTCTGGTCTTCAACGGAGACTTTCACTGGTTCGACCGAGATGCCGATGAGTTTTTGCGCATCGAGCGGCTGACTGCCGGGCACGTCCGGCTGCGTGGCAATGTCGAGACCGAGATTGCGCGCGATGGAGCGCAGGCCGGTTGCGGCTGCGCGTATCCGCAGCATGTCGACGATGGTACGGTCGAGCGTTCCAACCGGATTCTGGGTGAACTGAAACGCACCGCGACCGGCCTGGGCCTTGCCGATGCGCTTGGCACACTGCCGATGGTGGCGATGGCGAGCGTCGGACGATGCCGGGTCGCCATCACGCATGGCGACGAGAAGTCGCTGGCGGGTTGGCGATTCACGTCCGAGCAGATCGATGAGGCCTGGCGTGACGGTCTGGTGGCCACGCTGGATCACCTCGATGCGCGCGTGATTGCCAGCAGCCATACCTGCACTCCGATCGCTGCATCGTACGACGAAGGAGAAAAGCGGTTCGCAGTGATCAATAATGGCGCAGCTGGCATGGCAAATTTCGCCGGATCGGGTAAGGGCTTGTTCACCCGGATCGCCTTGCCGCAGGTCCCTGTGCCTGCGCAGACTCGAACGCTGTATTCGGCTCGCATCGCAGGAGTCGAGGTGCAGGCGTGCGAATTGGCATTCGAGGAGTCGCGCTGGCAAACGCTCTTTGAGCGGCAATGGCCGGCGGCCAGTGATGCGTATCGCTCGTACTGGCATCGCATCACCCAGGGAACTTCGCTGGACCCCGATGACGCTGTTCGGGGCGTGTTTTCGCTGACCGCAAGGAGTGGCGGGCAGAGCCAGGCGCGCGCGACGCTGTCGAGCGCAGTCAGCGCCAGCACCGTCTTGCAGCCTCGATGAGTCGCCCGCGCCTGCTGCTGCTGCTGGTTGTTCTGGCACTGATTGCCGTATTTTTCGCATCCGGTCTGCATCAGCAGTTCACCCTGGAGCAAGCCAAGCTTCGTCAGGCGGAACTGGTCGAGCTATTCGCGCGCGATCCGCTTCCGACTGCGGCAATCTACTTTGGCGTCTATGTCGCGGTGACCAGTCTGTCCTTGCCGGGGGCGGCACTGATGACCGTGTTGGGCGGTGCGATTTTCGGCTTGCTCTGGGGGACCGTGATCGTGTCGCTTGCGTCCAGCGTCGGCGCTAGCCTTGCGTTTCTGGCATCCCGTTTCCTGTTTCGCGATCTGGTGCAGCGACGCTACGGCCATCGCCTTGTCCGGATCAACCGGGGATTCGAGCGCGATGGCGGTCTGTACCTGTTTACGCTGCGCCTTGTCCCGGTGATGCCCTTTTTCGTCGTGAACCTGCTCATGGGTTTGACGCCCGTGCGGCTGCCGACCTTTTTTTGGATCAGCCAGGTTGGCATGCTCGCAGGAACTGTGGTTTACGTGAACGTTGGTACCCAGTTGGCGCAGCTTCATTCGCTTGCCGACGTGGCCACGCCAGGTTTGCTCGGTTCGCTGGCCGCCCTCGGTCTGTTGCCCCTGTGCGCGCGCCGCGTCATCGAGTTCTTGCGGACACGACGGGTCTATGCCGGCTTTCGGCGCCCGGCACGCTTTGAGCGCAATCTCGTTGTGATTGGCGCCGGATCCGCGGGGCTGGTCAGCGCCTATATTGCGGCTGCGGTGCGCGCCAAGGTCACGCTGATCGAGCGTGATCGCATGGGGGGCGATTGTCTGAATACAGGCTGCGTGCCGTCCAAGGCGCTGATTCGCTCCTCGCGGCTGCTCGCGCAGGCGCGACAGGCTTCTCGCCTTGGACTCGGTCGTGTCGATATCGAGTTTCGATTCAGCGAGGTCATGGAGCGGGTGCAGCAGGTGGTGCGCCAGGTAGAGCCGCATGATTCTGTCGCGCGCTACAGCGCACTGGGCGTTGAGTGCCTGCATGGCGATGCACGCATCGTCTCGCCCTGGGAAGTGGAAGTGCGTTGCGCGTCCGGCGATGCGGAAAAGCCGGCCGATGTGCGTCGGATCAGTGCCCGCAACATCATCGTCGCGGCCGGGGCTCGGCCTCGCATACCCATGCTGCCCGGTATCGAAGAAATCGATTGTCTGACCTCAGATACGGTTTGGAATCTGCGCGAGCTTCCCGATCCGCTGCTTGTGCTCGGGGGCGGACCGATCGGTTGCGAGCTTGCTCAGGCTTTTTCCCGGTTTGGCGGCAAGGTGATCCTGGTCGAGAGAGGTGATCGACTGCTCGCGCGTGAGGACGATGAAGTATCGCGCTTTGTGCAAGATGCGATGCTTGCCGATGGGGTGGATGTGCGACTCGGGCATGAGGCCTTGCGATTTGAGCGTCGCGCCAGCGGTGCGGTCTTGCACGTCTCGTATGGCGGACAGGCTCGGGAAATTCCCTTCGATCGCGTGCTGTGCGCGCTGGGACGGCAGGCCAATGTGCAGGGCTACGGACTGGAGGAACTCGGCATTCGGCCCCTGGATCACGGTCCACTGGAGACCGATGAGTTTCTGCGCACCAGTGTTCCAAATATCTATGCAGCTGGCGATGTGGCGAGCCGCCTGCAGTTTACGCATGCGGCATCTCACATGGCCTGGCATGCGACGGTCAACGCGCTGTTCGGCGGTTTCCGGCGGTTTGCGATCGACTGGTCGGCGTTACCCTGGTGCACTTTTACCGATCCCGAGGTGGCTCGCGTTGGCCTGAACGAGCGTCAGGCGCTTGAGCAGGGCGTCGCCTACGAGGTCACCCGGTTCGAACTCGACGAACTCGATCGCGCGATCGCAGACGGGGTCGCGCGTGGGTTTCTCAAGGTGCTGACGGTGCCCGGATCAGACCGCATTCTTGGCGCAACGATTGTTGGTGAGCATGCGGGTGAGCTGATTGGAGAATTCGTCACGGCGATGCGCCACGGGCTGGGTCTTGGAAAGATTCTCGCAACGATTCATGTCTATCCGACTTTCAGCGAAGCCAACAAATATCTCGCTGGTCAGTGGAAGCGCGAGCATGCGCCCGTTCGGATCCTGTCGTGGCTGGAGCACTTTCATGCCTGGCGGCGCCGATGACCTGCCCAGGGACAAACGGATGACTGAGGGTCAGGCGCCCTGGTTGCTTGTGGTGGTACCGGTGCTCAATGAAGAGCATGCGCTGCCCGGCTGTCTTGCTGCACTGCGCGGCTTGCCAGTGCGCGTTGTTGTCGTGGATGGCGGAAGTACTGACGCCAGTCGCGAGCTCGCTGCTGCGGCCGGCGTCGAATTACGGCACTCGGGGGCGGGGCGTGCTCGCCAGATGAACGCCGGAGCACAAGCGCTATGCGAGGAGCGTGCCTTGTTGTTCCTGCACGCCGATACCCGGCTTCCCGACGGATGGCTGAGCGCGCTCCAGGGGGCGCTCGATGAAGGCTGGCGCTGGGGACGCTTCGACGTCAGGCTGGACAGCCACGAGCGCTTGCTGATCATGGTTGGCGCGATGATGAATCTGCGCTCGCGCCTGACAGGCATTTGCACCGGAGATCAGGCGATCTTCATGGATTCGCAAGCCTGGCGCCAATGCGGTGGTTACGCGCCGATCGCGCTGATGGAAGACATTGAGCTGTCGGGCCGGATGCGGCATCTCGCTGGCCGGCCAGCCGCACTTCGCAAGCG
>JALRBB010000525.1 GCA_023257915.1 Quisquiliibacterium sp.
ACCGCAGGGTTTGCCGAGCCGGTCATGGATGCCGAGAGAATGACCGTGACCTGGGAGTCGCCGCAACGTCTGTTATCCGAGTTGCATGCGCTGGGCGGCAACGCGGTGCGTTCCCGTGGCAAGGGCATGCGCGGGCGGAGCTATTTGCAGTCTCGCTTGGATCGTCTGGCCGGTCTTGCGGGACCGGATGGGCGCATTGCATTGAGCGTGGAGATTGTCTATGGCCATGCCTGGGCGCCCGCGCAACGCCCGCTGCCACCGGGTTTTGCGCCAGTCCGCTTCGACCGCGGGGGCGGCCGAGGCACGCCCTGAGACGCATGGGTCGAACCGGATCGGGAGCAAGGTGACGCGGCGCTCAGCGATCAATCGGGTCTGGCCCTTGTTCCGCGATTTGGTTTCCCGATTTGGTTTCCCTTTGAGCGGATCGTATAATCGGCGGCTGCGAAAAAGCTGGGGCTTCTTGGTCGCGGTTGCCGAAACGGGTCAACAAGGTGCTGTCCATGCGGTATCGATGGATCCACGTTGAAGAGCAAGGCCAGTTGCAATGGGTGCTCAAGCGCAATTGCGCGCTTGCGCCGCGGCAACTGGCGCTGTGTTTTGCCGGATTGGCGGCGGTGTCGTTCGCGATCGCCGGGTTTTTTGCAAGCCAGGGAGCATGGATGGTTCTGCCGTTCACCTGCCTGGAAGTGTTGGCTCTGGGCGTCGCGTTTTTCGTCTACGCCCGGCATGCGGCAGATTACGAGAGGATCGTTCTTGCGCCGCGTCGGCTCGTCGTCGAGCGGTCTTTAGGCAAGGCCTTCGATCGTATCGAGTACGAGCCCGCGTGGGTGCGGGTGGAATATGCAGGAGCGCGTCGGTCGCCGATCAGGCTGGTGGCAGGGCGCGAACGGTTGGAAGTGGGGCGGTTTGTTCCTTCGTCCCAAAGGAAGGAATTTGCGCAACAGTTGCGCGAGTCGCTTGCCAGATGGGCCGCTTGGCGTGCAGTCTGACAAGCGAACGGGAAGAATCGAAGATCAACGACTCGGTTTGGTGAAAGCATGATCAGCAAGAAACTCAATCAGTGGGTGGTCGCCGCGATGCTGTCCGGTTGGGCATCGATTGCGTCGGCAGTCAGTGATATGCCGGGAGGCCCGCGTGTCAACCAGTTGAACCTGACCGAGGGTGTTACGGCCGTCGCGCGCAATCAGTACTGGATTCATGACGTTTTGCTGTGGGTCTGCGCGATCATTTTCGTGCTGGTGTTCGGGGTGATGTTCTATTCGATCTGGGCGCACCGTAAATCGCGTGGTCACAAACCGGCCGATTTTCATGAGAGCACTGCGGTCGAGGTCGCCTGGACCATCATTCCGCTGATCATCGTCATCGGTCTGGGGGTTCTCGCCACCGGTCAGGTGGTTGCCCAGAAGGACACCTCGAACGCCGATGTGACCATCAAGGCGGTTGGCTATCAGTGGAAATGGGGCTACGAGTACATCAATGGCGAGGGTGAGGGCATCTCCTTCCTGTCCACGCTGACCACGCCGCGCGAGCAGATCGAAGACAAGAACTACGGCGGGGCCGGCAAGGCCAAGCGTGACGCAAACCCCACCTACCTGGTGGAAGTTGATAATGCGCTGGTCGTTCCCGTGAACAAGAAGGTGCGCATCGTTACCACGGCGAATGACGTCATTCACGCCTGGATGGTGCCGGCTTTCGGCGTCAAGTCCGACGCGATTCCGGGTTTTGTGCGCGATACCTGGTTCCGGGCGGAGAAGGTCGGCACCTATCGCGGGCAGTGCGCCGAACTTTGCGGCAAGGCGCATGCGTTCATGCCGATCGTCGTCGAGGTCAAGTCCGAGGCCGACTACGCCAAGTGGGTCGAGGGCAAGAAAAAAGAAATGGCTGCAGCCATGGATGATCCGAACAAGGAATGGCAGCTGGCCGAACTGCAGTCCCGCGGCGAGAAGGTTTATGCGGCCAACTGCGTCGCCTGCCACCAGGCAACCGGCAAGGGTGTTCCGGGCGCTTTCCCGGCGCTCGAGGGGTCCAAGATTGTGCTCGGTCCGCAGGACGGTCAGATCGACATCCTTCTCAAAGGAAAGCCAGGTTCCGCGATGGCGTCGTTCAAGCACCTGTCGGATGTCGAGCTCGCCGCCGTCACGACGTTTACCCGCAATGCCTGGGGTAACAAGGCTGAGGACAACATTACCCAGCCCAAGGAATTCGCGGCTGCGCGCGGCAAGTAAGCCGCTGCGCGATCTCTTTTACTCAGTCTAGAACGCATACGAGTTTTCAAGCAGGAGTTGATCCATGAGTGCAGTGCTCGATCACCACGACGGTCACGACGATCACGCGCATGACCATCCGCACGGCTGGCGTCGCTGGTTGTACGCGACCAACCACAAGGACATCGGCACGATGTATCTGTGGTTCTCGTTCACGATGCTGATTGTCGGCGGGCTCAACGCGCTGCTGTTGCGTACCGAGTTGTTCCAGCCCGGCCTGCAGATTGTCAATCCCGAGTTCTTTAATCAGCTCACGACGATGCACGGGCTGATCATGGTGTTCGGGGCGATCATGCCGGCCTTTGTAGGCTTCGCGAACTGGCAGGTCCCGCTGATGATCGGTTGCTCCGATATGGCTTTCGCCCGGATGAACAACCTCAGCTTCTGGCTTTTGCCGGTCGCGGCGACGCTGTTGGTCGTGTCCTACCTGGTGCCGGGTGGCGCCACCGCGGCTGGCTGGACCCTGTATGCGCCGTTGTCGGTGCAGATGGGCCCAGGCATGGATCTGGCGATCTTCGCGGTCCACATCATGGGCGCCAGCTCGATCATGGGCTCGATCAATATCGTAGTCACCATCCTGAATATGCGCGCCCCGGGCATGACGCTGTTCAAGATGCCGCTGTTCGTGTGGACCTGGCTGATCACCGCGTATCTGCTGATCGCAGTGATGCCGGTGCTGGCTGGCGCGATCACCATGACCCTGACCGACCGTCACTTCGGCACCAGCTTCTTCAACCCCGCTGGCGGCGGTGACCCGGTCATGTACCAGCACATCTTCTGGTTCTTCGGTCACCCCGAGGTGTACATCATGATTCTGCCGGCCTTCGGCATCGTCTCGCAGATCATTCCTGCTTTCGCTGAGGCGGCTACCCAGACCGCATTCTGATAGGCTGCGGCCTGCAAAGT
>JALRBB010000165.1 GCA_023257915.1 Quisquiliibacterium sp.
GGGAGTGGTCGCTGGCACGATTCGGGTATTGCGCCGCAGCGCCGCAAAGCGCCCCAGCGCTGCGATCAGCGTAAGCCAGGCCGCCCAGATGGCGAAACCGCTGGTCAGTGCCGGCGCACTGATCGCCGCCAGCGCCGCGGCCAGCGTGAATCCGGAGGCGATGCCCATCAGCGTGAAGTTGATCACCGTGATGGGCGTTGCCCATTCGCGAATCGCCTTGACGACCGCGTAGATCATGCCGGTGCACAAGTACAGCGCAAGCGACAGCACGATGCCCAGCAGGCCAAGCCCCATCTGCGAATCGCCGGGTACCAGCCAGTGGCTTGCGCCGTACAGCGCGATGACCGCCATCAGCAGGGGTAGCACGATGACTTCACGCGAAAGCCACGAGGTACGCCAGCAGGTGGCGGTTCGCCAGGCGCGCTCCGGATGCCCGAGATGGAAGAACGAGGCGACCAGACCGAGCGCGCACAGCAGCAGCGAGACCGCACTGCCGGCGACCGGCAATGCGCCGAGCGACTGTGCGGGTTCGGCACGCAGCACTTGCAGTGTTTCGGTGCCGGCGATCGCGATGAACAAACCCTGACCAGCTCCGATCAGGGTGGTGAGCAGCAGGACGGATAGGGCAGGACGCATCGGAATTCGGAACGTGTTGGGTTTGTGTATCGGGAGCCGTTGCCGGCCTGGCTCGGAGTCGGGCTCAGGTGGCGTGATCCTCGGTGGTCGGGCCAGGCATGCCCGCCGGCAGTGCATCGATGTTCAGCGGGGTCGACACTCGGTGCAATTGCTCCTCGTGGATTTCAATGCCGGTCTTGCGGCGCGGCAGGTAGTGATTGGCCGGCAGCGTGCCCAGTTCGGGCATCAGCGTGTAGCCGCCGCGATCGCGAATCGCCTGCGATACCTCGGTCTGCGGATCGTGCACGTCGCCGAACAGCCGCGCGTTGGTCGGGCAGGCCAGCACGCACGAGGGCTTGCGCTCTGCCTGCGGCAGCGCAGCGTCATAGATGCGGTCGACGCACAGCGTGCACTTGGTCATCACCTTGCGCTCTTCGTCGAGCTCGCGCACGCCGTACGGGCAGGCCCAGGCGCAGTACTTGCACCCGATGCACTTGTCGTAGTCGACCAGCACGATACCGTCCTCAGCGCGCTTGTAGCTCGCACCGGTCGGACAGACCGGAACGCAGGGCGGATCTTCGCAGTGCAGACAGGACTTGGGAAAGTGGACGGTTTCGGTATTCGGGTACTCGCCGATCTCGAAGGTTTGCACCCGGTTAAAGAAGGTGCCGGTCGGATCGGCGCCGAACGGGTTTTCATCGACCAGCGGTCCGGCCGAACCAGAGGTGTTCCACTGCTTGCAGCTGGTCACGCAGGCGTGACAGCCGACACAGACATTCAGGTCGATGACCAGGGCCAGTTGGGTCATTTCGTACCTCCCTTGCCCATCCGGCCCGCGAAGTAGGCGAGCACCTTGGGGCGTTCGCGCATGCCCGGCACCGCCGGCATCGGATCGAACTGCGGCCAGGAGGTGGCGGGCTCGTCGGCGCCAGCCGGATAGATGCGCACCCGTACGTCGTACCAGGCTGCCTGTCCGGTGATCGGATCGGAATTCGACAGTCGCTTGCCGTCGACATCCGGTGCAAGTTCTTCCGTGATCAGATGGTTCAGCAAGAAGCCCATCTGCGATTCATTGGCATCGTTGGACAGGTTCCAGGAACCCGCCGACTTGCCGATCGCATTCCAGGTCCAGACGGTACCGGGTTCGACCGCCTCGGAATGCCGGCACAGGCAGCGCACCTTGCCCCATTGCGACTCCACCCACATCCAGGCTCCGTCGTCGATGCCGGCCGCCCGTGCGGTTTGAGAGTTGACGTACAGGAAGTTGTACGCATGGATCTGACGCAGCCAGGCGTTTTGCGAATCCCAGGAGTGGTACATCGCCATCGGTCGTTGCGTGACGGCGTTCAGCGGATATTTGTCCAGATCGGACTGTTGAGCCTCAAGCGGCGGATACCAAAAGGGCAGCGGATCGAAGAAGGTGTTGACCCGTTCGCGCAGCCGGTCCGGAGGCTGCTTGCCGGGGCGCTTGCCTTGCGCCGCAAGACGAAAGCCCTGCAGGAACTCGGAATAGAGATGGATTGTGATCGGGTCGAAGTCGCGGCGCAGGCCGTTCTTTTGCGCCCATGCGAGATAGTCGCGGTTCCAGTTGCGCATGTAGCGCATGCCCGGCTCGAGTCGGTGCTGGAACACGCAATTATTTTTCGCGTACATCTCCCACTGGTTCGGATTGGGTTCGCCGCGCATCGACTTTTCGCCGTCCTTGCCGCGCCAGCCGGCCAGAAAACCGATGCCGGAGCCAGGTGCGGTTTCGTAGTTGACGATGAAGTCGGTGTAGCCGGTGTATTTGCGCGACCCGTCGGCGTTCGTGAACGCCGGAAACTTGAGCCGGCCAGCCAGCTCGACCAGCACTTCCTGGAACGGCTTGCACTGGTCGGTGGGCGGCAGCACCGGGATGCGTACCGAATCAACCGGGCCTTCGAACTCGGAGATCGGCCGGTCGAGCATCGACATTGCGTCGTGGCGCTCCAGATAGGTGGTGTCCGGTAGCACCAGATCGGCGAAGGCGAGCATTTCCGAGTGAAACGCATCGCAAACGACCAGGAACGGGATCTTGTAGTCGCCGTCCGAATCCTTGTCGGTGAGCATCGTGCGCACCGACGAGGTGTTCATGCTGGAGTTCCAGGCCATGTTGGCCATGAACATCATCAGCGTATCAATCTGGTACGGATCCCCGCGCCAGGCGTTGGTGATGACGTTGTGCATCAGGCCGTGCGCCGACAGCGGATGCTCCCACGAAAACCCCTTGTCGATGCGCACCGGACCGCCGGTCTCGTCAACGAACAGGTCGTCCGGGCTCTCTGGAAAGCCCAGCGGCGCCCCGTCCAGCGGCGTATTCGGCTTGACTGCGGACGGACCCTTGGGCGGCCGGGCATTGGGCGGCACCGCGCGTGGATAGGGCGCCCGGTGCCGAAAGCCGCCAGGGCGGTCGATGGTGCCCAGCAGCGACATCATGATCGCAAGGCTGCGAATCGTCTGAAAGCCGTTCGAGTGCGCAGCCAGCCCACGCATTGCGTGAAACGCGACCGGATTGCCTTTGACGCTCTTGTGCTCGCGGCCCCAGAAGTCGGTCCAGGCGATCGGCAGCTCGATGGTCTGGTCCCGCGCCGTCACGCCGATCTCGTGGGCCAGCCGCTCGATGGTTTCGGCCGGAATGCCGGTGATCTGGGCGGCCCACTGCGGCGTGCAGGACTCGACCCGCTCGACAAGCAGGTCGAATGCCGGGCGCACCGGCGTGCCGTCAGGCATCTTGAACTGACCACGAAGAGCCGGGTCAGCTCCTTCGGTGTGATCAGTGACCGCCTTGCCACTGTTGCGGTCCCACCAGACGAAGTTGTGCGGGCGCAGGGGGTTGATGACATCGGCCTGCGGATCACGCAGGAACATCCCGTGCTGGTCGCTGTCCGGGTCGGTGTTGACCAGTTGGCCAGCGTTGGTATATCGGGCGACGAATTCGCGGTCATACAGGCCAAGTCGCAACAGCTCGCGGATGATCGCCATCAGCAGCGCGCCGTCGGTGCCCGGCTTGATCGGAATCCATTCATCGGCGATCGCCGCATAACCGGAGCGTACCGGGTTGATCGCAATAAAGCGTCCGCCAGCACGCTTGAACTCGCTGATGTGTTTTTTGAGCGGATTCGAGTGATGGTCTTCGGCCGTGCCGATCATCACGAACAGTTTCGCGCGCTCCAGGTCGGGGCCGCCGAATTCCCAGAACGAGCCGCCGATCGTGTAGATCATGCCGGTGGCCATGTTCACCGAGCAAAAGCCTCCGTGCGCCGCGTAATTGGGGGTGCCGAATTGCCGAGCAAACAGGCCGGTGAGCGCCTGCATCTGGTCGCGGCCGGTGAACAGCGCAAAGCGCTTTGGATCGGTCTCGCGAATCTTGCCCAGCCGGCTCTCGAGGATCGAGAACGCCTTGTCCCAGGAAATTTCCTCGAACTGGCTTGCTCCGCGCTCGGTGCCGGCCTTACGCAGCAAAGGCTTGGTGATGCGGGCCGGCGAGTACTGTTTCATGATGCCGGACGAGCCCTTGGCGCACAGGATTCCCTGATTGAGCGGGTGTTCCGGGTTGCCCTCAATGTAGCGGACCTCACCGTCGCGCAGATGCACCTTGATGCCGCAACGGCAGGCGCACATGTAGCAGGTGGTGGTCTTGACCTCGGTGCGGGCGTCTGGAACCGGGGGGGCTAGCGGATCGTGCAGCGGAATGGAGGACATGGCGGCTGGACGTGATGGCCGGCGCAGGCCGGCGGCATTCGACTGGATGGACGCGGCGCAACAGCCAGCAACAAGGGCCGCGCACAGCGGTTTCGATGATGCCTGATTAGGCGATTCGCAGGGGGAATGTGTCTATTAGCAAGACGGGGAGGCGTTCCATTATCCGTTTGGGGGATTGCCGTGTACACTGACCCAAAAGCCTTGCGCGACAATCCCGACAGCGCGTTTTTTGGGTGATGTCGACGCGGGCACGGGCTGGTTTGACCTTTGGGCGCCGGCCTCGCCAAAGGAGACAACATGGCCGCGCCTGGTACCGCGCGCCGACAAGTGTCGTCGTCGCTTCGGGAACCCCAAATCGATGCAAGCCAGTCGGTTCCGACTGGCACGGGCACGGGCATGGGCAGCGGGCGCATCGCAGCAGCGGATCCGGGGCAGCTCGCAGGGCCGATGCTCGACGCGTTCGTCGCAACCGTCGTGCGGCTTGCCGGGGCCAGCGGCGGCGTTGTCAGAGTGCGTGGTGGTGATGGCGCCATGCAGGTGATCTCCTCGCACGGTCTGGCTGCCCCGATGCTTGCCGACATCGAACCGGATCTGCCGGTCATGCCATCCACGGATTCTGGTTCGCCGGGCGGTGCCGACGCAGCACCCGAGTCGGTGACCCCGCATCATGGCGAAATCTCAATCGACGAAAATCCGGTCGGAAAATTTGCCGGCTCGATTGTCGTGCCGCTGGAGTTTCAGGGCTGCGAACTCGGCGTGTTTTCGCTGTTCTTCGACGATCTGCACGGGGTGCGCGGAGAGGTCATTCACCTGCTTCGTCCGGTCGGCCGCTTTTTCGGGTTAGCGCTGGAAAACGCGCAGCTCGAGCATGAGAACCTGCAGGCCAACCTGTTGCAGGAACGTCAGGCGATGGCCGCCGAAATCCACGATTCGCTGGCCCAGTCGTTGATGTTTGCGCGGATGCGCATGCCGGTGCTTCGCGATGCGCTGCAAAAAGCGGACAACGCGCGAGCACTGCGCTACATCGATGACCTCGAACAGGAGCTCGGCTCGGCCAATCGGCGGATGCGGGAGCTGATCACGCATTTTCGGGTCGGCCTCGGCGCAGAGGATCTTCATGAGGCGCTGGCCAAGGCTGTGGAACGCTTCAATACGCAGTCAGAGACGCGTCTCGAGTATCAGTGTGATGTCCCGACCTTCGGGCTGTCTGCCGACTGCCAGGTCCAGTTGATGCACATCGTGCAGGAAGCTCTCGTCAATGTCCGCAAACATGCGGGCGCGAAGAACGTGAAGCTGATGGTCGAAGAGATCGACGACGACTTGGTCTTCACCATCGAGGACGATGGCCGCGGCATCGGCTCTGGCGGGCGGGGTCGCAGAGTGTCGGGCCTGTCGCCCGAAGGTGTCGGGCTTAGGATCATGCGCGAGCGTGCTGACTCGATTGCCGCGAACCTGTCCTGGAATCAGGTGCCTGGATCCGGCACCCGGGTGACACTGCGGATTCCGTCGGCTAGCCGGATTGCGGCCGAGAGGGAACTCTGAGATGGCGATGAGCGATCAAGTCCGTGTTGTGCTGGTTGATGACCATGGCCTGTGCCGCCTCGGCCTGGCCGAGTTGATCTCCTTGCAGTCTGGCATGGAGGTGGTTGCCACCACCGGCAATCCGACCCAGGCAGTCGACATCATCATGCGGCTTGACCCTGACCTGCTGGTGATGGACCTGCGTATGCCCGGGCTGGACGGCCTGCGTTTGCTGCAGAACTTGCGCGAGGCCGGCTCGCAGGTCGCTGTGGTGATCCTGACGATGAGCGACTCCGGCTCCGACCTGTCTGCGGCGCTGCGGCTAGGCGCCCGCGGCTACCTGCTCAAGGACATGGAGCCGGCGGACCTGATCGCCGCGATCAGCCGGGCGGCTCAGGGCGAATTTGTCGTTGCGCCCGCGTTGGCGTCCCGATTGAGCGAACTGATCGAGGGCGGGCATCAGCGTACGCAGCGTGAGAGTTCGCTTGCGCAGCTCACCGCGCGCGAGCTGGAAATTCTGGGTCACGTCGCCAAGGGGCAGTCCAACAAGACGATTGCGCGAACCTTGGGGATCAGTCCCGATACCGTCAAGCTTCATGTGCGACGCATCCTGTCCAAGCTCGGGTTCACGTCACGGGTCGAGGCGGCAGTGTTTGCGATCGAACACCGGATCGAATCCGGCGCCAGCGATCCGGCCTGAAACCCGACGCGGGTTGGCAACAGCCGGCGTTCCGGTGCCCGATTCAGTCGTCCGCCGGCGTTGCGCTGATCTTCTGGCGGCGACGTTCAAACCAGCGCAACTTGTCACGCAACTGCACGACGCTGCCCACGATGATCAGCGTGGGGGGCTTCAGGTTCGCCTCGGTGGCCAGTGCCGGGAGCGTTGCAAGCGTGCCGGTCACTACCCGCTGGCTGTCGTGCGTGCCCTGCTGCACGATCGCCGCCGGTGTGGAATCAGGCAGGCCGTGCTCGACCAGACGCGAGCAGAGCTCGGCCAGACCGAGAAAGCCCATGTAACAGACCAGCGTCTGACGGGGTCGGGCGAGCGCGGGCCAGTCCAGATTCATCGAACCGTCACGCAGGTGTCCGGTGACCAGCACGCAGGCTTGCGCATGGTCTCGGTGCGTCAGGGGGATGCCGGCATATGAAGCCACACCAGCGGCTGCGGTGATGCCCGGAACGACCTGAAAGTCGATGCCTTGCTCGCAGAGGGTTTCGATCTCTTCGCCGCCACGCCCGAAGATGAACGGGTCTCCGCCCTTTAAGCGCACCACGCGCCGTCCGGCGCGCGCCAGATCCACCATCAGCGCATTGATCGACTCCTGGCGCATGGTGTGCAGATTGCGCTCCTTGCCGACATAGACCCGTTCGGCGGATGGCGGAACGATCGCCATGATCGACTCCGACACCAGGTTGTCGTAGAGCACAACGTCGGCTTGATGGATCAGCCTGAGCGCCCGGATCGTCAGCAGTTCGGGGTCGCCCGGGCCGGTGCCGACCAGGGCGACTTCGCCTGGCTTTAGCGGTGCTTGTGGAGCGGGCAGCGGGACTTCGGACATGGTGCGTGAATGGTGCAGTGTGATGAAAGCTCAGCCGGCCGTCTGCCCGAACACGAAGTGAAACTCGCCGGGCGACAGTTCGACATAGTCGAGTATGACGCCCTCGAGCGCAGCCCGCGACGGGGGTGAAACCAGCACGGTCACCCCGTAGCACAGCACCTCCTCGTCCTGCTCGCGCCGCTCATCGAAACCCATGCCGAATTCGACGCTACCGTCTTCGCCGACGCTGCGCGCGGCAACGCGCAGCAGCGGTTCTTCTATGCCCGCGTCTTCGGCGGCGGCAATTACCTGCCGCACTGCGGCCGGGGTCAGCTGGATCATCGGTCGGGGCTCCGGATCTGATTTCGAGTCATGCCGCCAGCGAGGCTCCGGCTGCGCGTCTCGCACGGACCTGGCGCACGAATGCGACGAAGCGCGCCGGCCAAGGGTCTGAACCGGTGCTGCGACGATGCGCATACGAGGCCAACAGGTTGCGCTGGACGATGCCGTCGCGCATGCCATCGACGCCATGTCCGCGCAACACACGGTAGGCATATCGGGTATCGGCGGGCAGGTTCTCGAGGCTGGAGTGATGAAATTCGTGAGCGAGAGTTTCGCGTGTGTCTGGCGTGTCTGGGATGCCCGACAGCGCCGGCCACGGGAACGCCTCGGTACTTACGAGCCGGACATAGCCACGGCCCACCGGTCTGTCATGCATCACCGCGTCGCCCGCAATCGCGCCGACCATCTCGAAGCGGCGCTCGTCGATGCGGATCGAGCGGGTCAGGTACATCAGTCCGCCGCACTCGGCGTAGGCTGGCAAGCCTGCATCCAGAAGCTCGCGCAATTGGGTGCGCAACGCCACATTGGCTTCGAGCCGCGCCGCATGCATTTCGGGAAAGCCACCGCCGATGAACAGCGCATCGACCTGCGGCAGGTGCGTATCACGCATCGCATCAAACGGGATCAGCCGGGCACCGGCAGCCTCGAGCGCCTCGAGATCGTCCGGATAGTAGAACCCGAAGGCGGCGTCGCGAGCGATCGCGATCTGCACCGGGCCATCGTCACTGCTGCGTGGATCCGGTACGGAGCCCGCAGGTGATGCGGGTTGCGTGGACGCGTTCACGCTCACGCTCACGGTGCGGGTGCTTGGCGGGCTGGCGGTGGCGGTGATGTTGGCAATCAGGGACGGCAGGTTGACGCCCTCGCGCACCGCCTGCGCGAGCCGCGCCACCAGTGTCGCCGGGGAGGCAGCTTCATTGCTTGGGGTCAGCCCGAGATGCCGCTCTGCGATCTCCAGCTGTGGGTTCTGACCGATCGCGCCGAGCACCGGTAGGTCGGTGTAGCGCTCGAGCGCCTGGCGCAGTCGGGTCTCATGCCGGCTCGCGCCGACCCGGTTCAGGATCACGCCGGCAAAGCGCAGCTTCGGCTCGAATGCCTGAAATCCGAGCACCAGCGGCGCGATGCTGCGGCCCACCCCCCGGGCATCGAGCACCATCACCGCCGACAGGCCCAGGCGCACCCCCAAGGCGGCGTTACTGTCGCTGCCATCGGCCGCAAGGCCATCGTGCAGCCCGTGGTTAGCTTCGACGAGGTTCAGCCCTGAGGCTAGCGCATGGCGGCGAAACTGCGCCTCGGTCTGCTGCCAGCCGGCCAGGTGCGGGTCCAGGTTGCGGCAGGAGCGTGCGGCGGCCAGCGTCAGCCACATCGGATCGATGTAGTCGGGCCCCTTCTTGAACGGCTGAACCGTCAGGCCCTGCGAGCGCAGCGCCGCACTCAGGCCGATCGCCAGCGTCGTCTTGCCAGACGACTTGTGGGCCGCGCAGATCAGCCAGCCGTTCGCAGTGCCGGATTCAGGCGGCGGGATCGGCATCGGGGTCGCGGGCCGGATCATGCGGCATGAACTCAAGCACCCGCACCCCGATGATCGTGATCAGGAAGGCGGCTGCCAGGCCGCCCAGGCCGAGCAGCAACTCGGGCAGCGACGGCGCATACGGCGCGATTTTCCCATCCAGAAAACTGGAACTGATTGTGGCGCCAGGGAACAGATCGAGCGGCCAGGCTTGTCCGCCGATGATGAACACGTACAGCAGGCAGAAACCGCCTGCGACCACCAGCAGACTGGCCAGCAAGGTGTGGCGTGGCTTGGCCATGTCACGACGATAGAGCAGCACCAGGGGTAGCAGTCCGCCGGCCAGCACGAAGCCCAGCCAGAACAACCCTGTGTAGACGCCGCCATCGAGCAGGATGAAGCGCTCGAACGCGACGTTGCGCGCGAAGTACAGATTGGTCAGGTGGTGCACCGCGACCAGGTAGAGCGAGGCCGCAACGAACACGCCGAGCAGGCGACTCATGCGTCGATGAACCGCTTCCGGCAACTGCCTTGCGTTCCAGCGATAGACCGCGGCCTGAGCCAGCAGGAACACCGCCATGCCCCAGCCGAATGAGAGCACGATGAACAGCACCGGCAGCAGCGCCGAACCGTAGCCCTCACGCGCGACCAGGAAGGCAAAGATCGCCCCGGTACCGGTCGTGAGCAGCAGTCGCCAGACGAAGGCAGCCAGTCCGGCTGCCTTGGACCACGGGTTCATGCGCTTTTCGAGCAAGGTCCACAGATAGATCGCGACAATCGCGAACATGCCTGAGTACAGGAAGACGTTCCAGGCGAACACCGACGTGAAGTTGTAGTGGGTGGCGGCGACGATCACGCGCTCTGGCCGACCCAGGTCCAGCATCAGCACCATCAGGCCGCCGGCGAGCATCGCAATCGACAGCAATCCGGACAGCGGCGCGCGGGCCTTGTACGGCGCCTTGCCGAACACCGAACCAATCGACGCGATATTCAACACACCCGAGGCCGACACGATCAGGAAGATCGCGAACACATGCGGCAGGCCCCACACCACATGGTTGTTCATGCCGGTGACGATGTGGCCTGCGGTCTCCATGTGATGCGCGGACGCCAGGCCGATCGCCAGCAGCAGACCGCTGGCCGCAGCAAGCAGCCAGAATCGGGAGGGGTTGGTTGCCACCGCAGTCATCGCGTCAGATTCCGTGGTAGCGCACGCCGGTGTCCAGACGCAGGTCTTCACGGATCCGGGTGGTGGAAATTTCACGCACCCGCCGCGAGATCGCGCTGTCCGGATCGTTCAGGTCGCCGAACAGCATCGCGCCCTCCGGGCAGGCTTCAACGCAGGCGGGTTTGCGACCATCATCGACCCGGTGCACGCACATCGTGCAGCTCTCGACGCAGCCTTTGCCGCGCGGCACATCGGGTTTTTGATCGGTGACCGGTTCGTGCACAAAGCTGCGCGCCTTGTACGGACAGGCCATCACGCAGTAACGGCAACCGATGCAGCTGTGCCGGTCGACCAGCACGATCCCGTCGGCGCGCTTGAACGATGCACCGGTGGGGCAGACGTCGACGCAGGGCGGGTTGGCGCAGTGCTGGCACATCACCGGCGCGCTGGCGGTGCGACCAGTGCGCTGGTCGCGGATTTCAATCTTGCGGATCCATTGCGAGTCGGTCGGTGCGGTGCCTCCGCTCAGCCCGTTTTCAGTGTTGCAGGCGGTGACGCAGTCGTTGCAGTCCGGTGAACAGCGGGTGGTGTCGATCAGCAGGCCCCAGCGCACCGCCGAGGAGGCCGCCTCGCCCGGCTTTCGTTCAACCTGGGCACCGGCGATCTCGATCAGCCGGATGCCGGGCGCGAGCATCACACCGGCCATTGCCGCGACGCCGGCACCGAGTAGCGCGCGACGCGAGACTCCCGGACGGTGCGCTTCGCGCGCGAGTGCCTGCAGTTGTGCAGCCGCAGCGGGTAACCGGGTCGAACCTGGGGTTGCCGAGGGGCCGTCCAGCGGATTGTGGTGCTCGCGATCGCTCAAGGTTTTCCTCCTGCGGCGGGCCTGGCGGACACCGGCGCCGGCGTCAACGCCGGTCTGGATTGATGACATTCGAAGCAGTCGAGCTTGACTGCAGCGTAGCGATGGCAACTCTCGCAAAAGGCCTGCGCGCTGCCGGTGACCGAGCCGGCCGCGGCTCCGGCGCCCTTGCCAGCATGGCAATCGATGCAGCCGTTGAGCGTGACCTTGACGCGTCGCTCGCCCAAATGCACGGTACGGTCGCGCTGATGCTTGAGCATGTCCATGTGCGTGCGCCGCATCACCTCGGGGCTGTCGATGCACTGGGTGGTCTTGTCGACCGAAATCGCCGGATGCGGGACGCGCCCTGGCGGCGGGTCGGCCGACGAGGTCGGGGCGAGCAACATCGCCGACAATCCGGCGACCAGGACGATGGCTGCCAGCAGCGCCTTGCGCATTGACATCAGCCCTTGTCTGCGTGGATCAACGCACTGGCAGCGATCGGCGGCATCGAGTCGCCCTTACTCGCCCAGACCCATCTGGATGTAGCCGGTCGGACAGACATCCGCGCAGATGTGGCAGCCAACACAGCGGTCGTAGTCGGTATAGACATACCGACCGGTGGTTGCCTGTTTTTTCGGCACTCGCTTGACCGCGATCTGCGGGCAGTACACGACGCAGTTGTCGCATTCGAAGCACTGGCCACAGCTCATGCAGCGCTTTGCCTCGGCGACCGCTGCCGACTCCGCGAGCGCCTGGATGCGTTCCTCGAAGTTGCCCAGCGCACTGTCGCGGGTCAGGGTGACGAAGTCGCGCTTGTTGCGGCCCGTGAACTGGAAGTGGCCCAGGAACAGATCCTTGTGCGGAATCACGAACCGGTCTGATCTGTTGTCGAAATTGTGGATCACGCCGCTGGCCGAATCAGTGCCGCGCAAGGGCTCTTCGACCTTGCTCAGGTCAAGACCCTTCTCGACGTACTTGCGCATCAGATCAAACACATGCACGTCGATCTTCGGACGCTTGCCGATCTCTTCGCCAGTCAGGAAGGTGTCGATGCTTTCGGCCGCGATGGCACCCTGGCCGATCGCGGTGGTCAGCAGGTGCGGGCGAAGCACGTCGCCGCCGGCGAACACACCCTGCTGGCCCTGCACCTGGTAGCTGCGATCGGCGCTGATGGCGCCGCGGCCGTTGTCGAAAGCCTCCAGGCCGGTGAAGTCGACCGCCTGGCCGATTGCCGAGACGATCAGGTCGGCCGGGATGTCTTCTTCAGTTCCCTCGAGGGTCTTGATCTCGAGCTTGCCGCCAGCCAACTTCGCTTCGCACTGCGCGACCCGCAGCGCGATCGCGCGGCCATCCGGTCCCTTGATTACCGCCAGCGGCACCAGACCGCCTCGGATGTTGATCTCCTCGGCCTGGGCCTGCTCGATCTCATGCTTGTTGGCCTGCATCTTGTCGATCGGGAACACCGAGGTCAGCACCACCTCGGCGCCGTGCTTGAGCGACACGTCGGCGACATCATGCGCCAGGTAGCCGGCGATCGCGCCTTCGAAGTCGGTGGGCTTGGCATGCTCGATATGTCCGAGACGCCGTGCGACCGTGGCGACGTCAATCGAGGTGTCACCCCCGCCGACCACGACGACGCGACGACCCACGTGCTGCAGGCGTCCGTCGTTGAATGCACGCAAAAAGGCGGTGGCCGTGACCACGTTGGGTGCGTCGCCGTCCGTTGCCGGCAGCGCGCGGCCGGCCTGCGCGCCCATGCCCATGAACACCGCGTCGAATTCGGCGCGCAGCTGATCGAGGGTGATATCGGTGCCAACCCGGCACTTCAGGCGAGTCTGCACGCCGAGCGCCAAAATGCGGTTGATCTCGGTGTCGAGCACATCGCGCGGTGTGCGAAAGCCCGGAATGCCGTAGCGCATCATGCCGCCCAGGTACTCGCGCTCATCGAAGATCGTGACCGCATGACCCTTCAGGGCAAGCTGGTAGGCGCAGGACAGGCCCGCGGGGCCGCCACCGATCACCGCGATTTTCTTGCCGGTGGACGCTTCAGGCTTGATGAACTGCATGCCGTTGGCATTGGCCCATTCGCCGAGAAAATGCTCGACCGAATTGATGCCGACATGATCCTCGACCTCGTTGCGGTTGCAGCCGGTTTCGCAAGGCGCCGGGCATACTCGACCCATCACCGACGGAAACGGGTTGGCCTGGGTCAGCCGACGCCACGCGTACTCTTGCCAGCTCTGACCCTCTGGTGGCTTTTCCATGCCGCGCACGATGTTCAGGTAGCCGCGGATGTCTTCACCTGACGGACAGCTCCCCTGGCAGGGAGGCGTCGACTGGATGTAGGTCGGACACTTGTGCGAGTGATCGCCTTCGAAGATCTTCTGCTGGAAGTTCTTCCAGGTGTAATCGCCATCCTTGTACCGGCGAAACGTCAGTTTTTCGGTGCGTGGTTCGGTGTTCGACGACATAGTGAGGTTCTCCGATATTCAGTCGGACACGTGTCAGGACTTGCCACCGAGCCGGATCGCGGTGCTGACCAGCTGGTGCACCCCGCCGACCATTCCCATCTTGAATCCGTAGTAGGGCAAGACCTTCGTGAACTGCGCCTTGCAGATTGCGCAGATCGTGGCCATGAAGTTGACGCCGTGCTCGTCGACCGCGCGCTGCAGCGCCTCCATGCGCGGCAGCGCGCCCTTGACGCGCAGATCAAGCAGCTCGTCGGTCAGCACGCCGCCGCCCCCGCCGCAGCAAAAGGTGCTCTCATGCGTGGTGCCCGACATCATTTCGTGAAAGTTGTTGACCGTGGCGCGGATGATCGCGCGCGGAATCTCGAATTGGCCGCCGGGGGCGTCACCCATTCGCGAGGCACGCGCGACGTTGCAGCTGTCGTGGAAGGTGACGACCCGGTGGTCGTTCGCATCCTTGTCCAGCGTCAGCGCGCCGCGCTGGATCAGGTCCCAGGTGAACTCGCAGATGTGCATCGGCTGGCGATAGCGCATGTCGAGCTGGCTGGTGAGCTGCACCGAGAACGGATCCTTGCCGCCTTCGCCAATGCCGGCCAGCGTGTTCCAGAAGCTGTAGGCGACCCGCCAGGCGTGCCCGCATTCTCCAACGACGATCCGCTTGACGCCGAGTTCGAGGGCAGCCTCGCGGATCCGCATCGCGATGCTGCGCAGCTGGTCGTAGTTGCCGATGAACAGGCCGAAGTTGCCCGCTTCCGACGCATGCGAGGACATCGTCCACGACACGCCGGCCGCGTGAAAGACCTTGGCGTAGCCGATCAGGCTCTCGACATGCGGCTCGGCGAAGAAGTCGGCCGACGGTGTGACCAGCAGCACCTCGGCGCCCTTTTGGTCGAGCGGAAAGCGCACGTCAACCCCGGTGTCTTCCTTGACGTCTTCTTCGAGACCCTCGAGCGTGTCGAGCAGCGCCGGGCCGGGCAGACCGAGGTTGTTGCCGATCCGGTGCACCTTGCCGATGATTTCGTTCGAGTACTTTTGCCCGTACCCGACCGCGTCCAGAATCTCGCGTCCGGCCATCGTGATCTCGGCGGTGTCGATGCCGTACGGACAGAACACCGAACAGCGCCGGCACTCGGAGCACTGGTTGTAATAGGTGTACCACTCGTCGAGCACATCGGGCGTCAGGTCGCGCGCGCCGACCAGTTTCGGGAACAGCTTGCCAGGCAGCGTGAAATAGCGGCGGTAGACGCTGCGCATCAGGTCCTGGCGGGCGACCGGCATGTTCTTCGGGTCGCCGGTGCCCAGAAAGTAATGGCACTTGTCGCTGCACGCGCCGCAATGCACGCAGGCATCCAGATAGACCTTCAGCGAGCGATAGCGCTGCAGCAGCGAGCCCATATGGGCGATCGCCTTGTCGTGCACCACCTGCCAGTTTTCATCGAGCTTGCTCGGAAAACCGATCGCCTCGTTGATCTTTTCGGACGCCACATAAGGGCGCACCGAGGCCATCGCATCGGGCGTGACCGGCGGCGGTACCGTCGGAAGTTCACGCAGTGCGGGGGCCTTGATGTCGGCAGCCATCGCTTATCGCTCCTCGAGCCTGGCAGCCCAGGCGGCCAGGTGGCGCGTTTCGCGCGGGTTGTCGATCTGATTGCGTGACGGGGAGAAGAACAGCCCCGGTGCATGCAACAGTTTGGAAAACGGGAAGATGATCATCAGCGCGGCGACCAGCGACAGATGCAGGTACAAGGCGCCGCCGGTGGGTAGCGGCTGCCAGTCGAACAGCATCAATCCGAGAAAGAAGGCCTTGACGCCGACGATGTCGGTCGGGAACAGGTATTTCATCGCCAGGCCGGACAGTGCGATCGCCAGCAGCAGCACCAGCATCAGATGATCGGACAGCGTCGAGATGTAGCGCACCCGGTCTACCAGGAAGCGTCGCGCCCACAGACCGGCCAGCCCGACCACCATCGGAAAGGCCGCGTACATCCCGAAAGGCTGCGCGAATGCGACCCAGCTCCAGACCGGTTCCGTGAAATAGCGCAGGTGCCGCACCAGCACCAGCAGCAGGCTGGCGTGAAAGAGCCAGCCGAACAGCCAGGTCCACAGGCTCGCCTTGAAAAGGCTCTCGAAGAACACCACTTCGCGCAGCATTCGCAAGCCAACCCCGGTGGCGGTGGTCGGTGCCGGCGTGGTCGGAATTTTCAGGGGCGCCGGCGTGCGAGCATAGGTAGCCACGCGCAGCAGCACCCCGATCGCCATCACGGCGCCGGCGAAATAGAAGAGCAGCGTGAACGCGAGCGACAGCCCGGACATCATCTCTCCTTGCCTGCCTGCGAAGACGGATCGATCACGGCCCGGACCCTGGTCCGGGGCACACGGCGGACGGTCCGTCTGTCGAGGTCAGACGCAGCCGGTGGGCTTGGGCAGACCGGCGATCTTGCAGGCCTGTTTGGCGGGTCCGTACGGGAACAACTCGTACAAATACTGGCTGTTGCCTTTGTCCGGGCCGAGCTTCTTGCCAATGGCCTTGGTCAGCACGCGCACTGCCGGTGCGATCTGGAATTCGTCGTAGTACTCGCGCAGGAAGTTGACGACCTCCCAGTGTGACTCCGACATATCGATGTTCTCGGTCTTGGCAATCTCGCCGGCGACGTCTTCGCTCCAGTCGGCCAGGTTGACCAGGTAGCCTTCCTCATCGGTCTCGATGGATTTGCCGCCTACGTCGATGGTGCTCATGGTCTCTTCCTCTTATGCAGAAAAATGTTTTTTGAAAACGGTTGCAGTGCGAACCAGCCTGAATCAGAGCCAGGTCTGGCAGTTAGGATGCTCGACCACCAGATCGACGAAACCTTCGTAGTCGACCAGCGTGATGCCGTCGGTGACCCGGTCGGCCATGCCGCGTGCCTCCAGGTCGGGCGCGAGCACATACACCTTGAGCCGCGCCTGCGCCTCGCGAATGCCGGCTTCAGCCGGATTGCCGCGGGTGGCAGCGTAGACAGCGTCCTCGATCAGCAGCAGCGCACCACTGCCGGACAGGCGCAATGCGCTCTCGAGCGCGGGCGCCGCCGTGGGGGATTTGTTGACGATATGCAGCATTGCAGCCCTTTCGTCAGAAACTCAGTACCACGTCCTGCTGCTCCATCAGCGCGGACAACTCTTGCCGGTTCAGCACCTCGACGTCGACAAGCAGATCTTGCTCGGTCAGGCCGCGGGCCTCGAGGGATTCGCGCTCTACGTAGAGTTTCTCGACGTCATAGCCGTCCAGCGCGCGATAGGTGGGCGAGAAATTCTTGGTCTCGATGCCCTTGGTCTGCATGCCGCGCTTGAGCTGGTAGACGCCGTCATCCAGGAACACCAGCGACACGTCCTGGTTGAAGGCCGCGGTGATCAGCACCACCTCCAGAGACTCGAGCGCGTAGATGGTGCCGTGCGGCGCTTTGCGGTTCACGAACATGAATTTCTTGATGTCGGACATCGCGTGCCTCAGTCGCCGAAGGTCAGGAGTCGGTCGGCCTCGATGCCGGACTCGACCAGCTGGCCCAGGCCGGAAATACGAAAGCCCGGTGCCAGCACGTCGTCCTTGATCCCGCGGCGCAGTGCCGCGGCCACGCACACCACCAGATCGACACTATGGTCCTGAGCCAGCTTTGACCAGCGCATCACGATGTTGCGGTCGTCCTGCGGCGGCTCGGTCAGCCGGGTCGAGTTGTTGACACCATCGTGATAGAAAAACACGCGGCTGACCGTGTGCCCCTTGGCGATTGCGGCCTTGCAGAACAGATACGCGGAGTCGCTGGCCTGGTGCTGGTACGGACCTTCGTTGACGAGTATTCCGAAGTTCATGCGCCGGCCCGGATCAGAAGCGGATGTGAGCCGAGGCGTTCAGGCTTGCCCGCGAACCACGCCAGTCGTCGATCAGGTACTTCGTGAACGGCAGTTCGGTTTTTTCGAAGAAGCGCGGCCAGCCGATCCGGTCGATCCAGTCGGACAGGCGCTCCCAGGGGCGGGCATCGGCCTTGTACGTGTACAGGATCTTGCGCACCACTTCGCCGACCTCGGGCCAGCGCGGCGGGTTGTTCGGCAGGCCGCTGGCAACCATCTTCATGAAGGTGGGCTTGCTGCGGGCGTTGGAGTTTTTGCCGCCGACCCAGATCGCGAGTTTCGAATGCTCCGGATCGTTGATCTGCATCGGCGGGCAAGGCGGATA
>JALRBB010000040.1 GCA_023257915.1 Quisquiliibacterium sp.
TTCAGTTCAGCCGCGGCCAGCGCAAAACTACGGCGCCTGGCGACCGCCTCGAAAGCCAGCAGATTGGGAGTTGAAGGAACCGCAGTCATCGTGTTTGCCTGGCCTCTTTCATCATGACATTTTGTCATCTTAGGATGAAGATAATTCGATTGCCATCATCCGCCACTTGCCGAACAATGCCGGGTCGCCAATCTGCGATCCGGCCGCGGCCGGCAACGCGAGAACTCGCGCCCCATCGTTTCCCCGGACCATTCCCCTGGAGATCAGGACCATGCTGCTCAAAGACAAGGTTGCACTCATCACCGGAGGCGCCGGCCCGCGCGGCCTGGGCCTGGCCACCGCCCGCCTGATGGCCGAGCATGGCGCGAAGATCGTCGTGCTCGATCTGGCCGGCGCGGATCCGGCCGCCGCAGCCGCAGCGCTGGGCGCGGGCCACCTCGGCCTGGTCGCCGACGTCACCGACAAGGCCTCCTGCGAAGCGGCGGTCGCCAAGGCGCTCGAGCAGTTCGGCCGCATCGATGTGCTGGTCAACAACGCCGGCATCACGCAGCCGCGCAAGACGCTGGCGATCACTGAAGCCGACTACGAGGCGGTGCTCGACGTCAGCCTGCGCGGCACGCTGTTGATGTCGCAGTGCGTGATCCCGGCGATGCAGCGACAGGGCGGCGGCTCGATCATCTGCATCTCGTCGGTGTCCGGGCAGCGTGGCGGCGGCATCTTCGGCGGCCCGCATTACTCAGCCGCCAAGGCCGGCGTGCTCGGCCTGGCCAAGGCAATGGCCCGCGAGTTCGGTCCCGACAAGATTCGCGTCAATTGCATCACACCGGGCTTGATCGGCACCGACATCACCAAGGGCCAGCTCACCCCAGAGCGCAAGGCCGAGATCAACCAGGGCATTCCGCTCGGGCGGATCGGCGAGGCCACTGATGTGGCCGGCGCCTGCCTGTACCTGGCCAGCGACCTGTCCAGCTACTGCACCGGCATCACGCTCGACGTGAATGGCGGAATGCTGATCCACTGACGCAGCACCGGCCACAGCAGGCAAGGAGAATCAACCCGATGAGCAAGACTGAAGCGACGCTGGCCAAGCTGGCACGCCATGCATACCGGATCCGGCGCTTTGCGCTGCAGATGGGCGAAATCCAGGGCCAGGGCTACATCGGCCAGGCACTCGGCTATGCCGACGTGCTGGCGGTGGCCTACGGTCATGCGATGCGCTTTCGTGCGACCGAACCGGAATGGGAGGGGCGCGACCGCTTCCTGCTGTCGCACGGACACTACGCAATCGCGCACTACGCAGCGATGATCGAGTTCGGCATCCTGCCTGAGCAGGAGCTCGAGACCTACGGCAGCGACGACAGCCGCCTGCCGATGTCCGGCATGGCCAGCTACACGCCGGGCATGGAGATTTCCGGCGGTTCGCTCGGCCAGGGTCTGCCGATCGCGGTCGGCATGGCGCTGGGCCTGCGCCAAAAGAAGAATCCTGCCTTCGTCTACAACTCGATGTCCGATGGCGAACTCGACGAAGGCTCGACCTGGGAGGCTGCGATGTCGGCCGCGCATCATCAGCTCTCGAACCTGATCTGCCTGGTCGATATCAACAACATGCAGGCCGACGGCCCGTCGACCAAGGTGCTCGGCTTCGAGCCGCTCGCCCCAAAGTTCGAAGCCTTTGGCTGGCATGTGCAACGCATCGACGGTAACGATCTTGCTGCGGTGGTGCGCGCCTTTGACGCGGCGCGCCAGCTCGCGCAAGCAAAACCACGCGCGATCCTGATCGACACGAAGATGGCCAAGGGCGTTCCGTTCCTGGAGCAGCGCGAGCGCAATCACTTCCTGCGCGTGGATCCGCCTGAATGGCAGGCCGCGCTGCAAATTCTCGATGCATCGCAACCGGCGGAGGTCGAACAATGAGCACTGTGGCACCAAGCAAACCGCGTCTGACCACCTCGGCGATGATCGCCTCGATCGCGTCCGAAGACCAGCGCGTGCAGGCCGCACCGTTCGGCAAGGCGCTGGTCGAATACGCCGCGCAGCGCCCTGAGATCGTCGGGCTGACCGGCGACCTGGCCAAGTACACCGATCTGCACCTGTTCGCGCAGGCTTATCCGGACCGCTTCTTTCAGATGGGCATGGCCGAGCAATTGCTGATGGGCGCCGCCGGCGGCATGGCCAAGGAAGGCTTCGTGCCGTTCGCGACCACCTATGCGGTGTTCGCGACTCGACGCGCCTATGACTTCATTCATCAGGTGATCGCCGAAGAAAACCTGAACGTCAAGATCTGCTGCGCACTGCCGGGCCTGACCACCGGTTACGGCCCCAGCCATCAGGCCACCGAAGACATCGCGATGATGCGCGGTATTCCGGGCCTGACCATCGTCGATCCTTGCGACGCGCTCGAC
>JALRBB010000110.1 GCA_023257915.1 Quisquiliibacterium sp.
AGCCGCAGTTCGAGCGGCCGCTGAAAGACATCTCGCTGGGCCAGGTGCTGTTGCGACTGTTCCAGACCTCGCGCCGTTTCAACGTGGAGATCCAGCCGCAACTGGTGCTGCTGCAAAAGACGCTGCTGAACATTGAGGGACTGGGCCGCCAGCTCGACCCGGACCTCGACCTGTGGGTCACCGCCAGGCCTTTCCTCGAACGCTGGATGAAGGACCAGATCGGCCTGCCCGGCCTGCGCGCCCGGATGACCCGCGAGGCGGGTCAGTGGGCACAGACGCTGCCTCAGATTCCACGGCTGCTGCATGCGGTGCTGAACCGCGAGGCTGATCCTGACCGACTCGAACACGATTCCCGACTGCTGCGTGCACTGATCGCTGAACAACGGCGCACGCAGCGCTGGCTGCACTGGACCATCGCGGTTCTGACTATTGTTCTAGCGCTTCAATTCATCGACTAAACGCCACGGAGTCTTCACATCATGCTCGTCAGTTTCGTCGCCCTCTATCTTTTGGTGACCGTCGCGATCGGCTGGTATGCGGCGCAACGCGTCAAGACCGCCAGCGACTACTTTGTTGCCGGCAGAAGCCTGCCGCTGTACATGAACATGGCCACGGTGTTCGCCACCTGGTTCGGTGCCGAAACCGTGCTTGCGGTGTCGTCGACCTTCCTGCGCGACGGCCTTGGCGGCATCGCCGCCGACCCGTTCGGTGCGTCCGCCTGCCTGATCATCGTCGCGCTGGTGTTCGCCCGTCGCTTTTACCGGCTGAACCTGCTAACCATCGGTGACTTCTACAAGCGCCGCTACAACCGGACCGTCGAGATCGGCACTGGCGTGGCGATCACGCTGTCCTATCTTGGTTGGGCGTCGGCCAACCTGATGGCGCTGGGCATCTGCTTTAATGTGCTGTCGCGTGGGCAGATTTCGCTCGAGCACGGCATCATGATCGGCGCGGCCGTTGTGCTGGTCTACCTGCTGATCGGCGGCATGTGGGCGGTTGCGCTGACGGATCTGTTCCAGACCGTGATCATCGTGCTCGGACTGTTGTACATCGCCGGCATGCTGGGTGCAGAGGCCGGCGGAGTCTCGCGAGTGCTCGCCACTGCCGCCGGCGAAGGCAAGTTCGTCGTGCTGCCCGAGGTCTCAGCCAAGGACGTGATCGCCTTGTTCGCCGCCTTCATCACGATGGCGCTCGGCTCGATCGCACAGCAGGATGTGTTCCAGCGGGTCACCAGTGCCAAGGACGAAAAGACCGCGGTGCGCGGCACGCTGTTCGGCGGATTCGCTTACCTGGTTGTCGCCTTTGTGCCGATGTTCATCGCGGTCTGCGCGTTCATCATCGACAAGGACATGGTCACGCAACGACTCGCCAGCGAAGGCAACGACTTCCAGCTGGTGCTGCCGACGCTGATCCTGAACAACACGCCGATGTTCGCGCAGGTGTTGTTCTTCGGTGCTCTGCTGTCGGCCATTCTTTCAACCGCCAGCGGTGCACTGCTCGCACCGACCGCGATCTTCAGCGAGAACGTGTTCAAGCCGTTGCTTGGCGGACGCATGAGCGATCGCCAGCTGCTGATCAGCGCGCGCGTCATGCTGGTGCTGTTCACCGGCTCGACGATGCTGTTCGCGCTCAATAGCGAATCGTCGATGTATGAAATGGTTCAAAACGCCTACAAGGTCACCCTGGTGTCGGCGTTCACGCCGCTGGCGTTCGGCATGTTCTGGCGACGCGCCACACCGCAGGGCGCGGTGCTATCGATCGTGTTCGGTCTGCTGACCTGGATCGCAATGGAATACATCGCGCCGGAGGGCTTGCTGCCGCCCCAACTGGTCGGACTGGGCGCTGCGATCTTCGGCATGGTGCTGGGCTCGCTGGCGCCGTCGATCGCCGGTGGCCGCGGCCACCCGGACGTGGTCGACGAGGCCGTCAGGGGGGCTGCTGCTTCGCATCCCGGCGCACATTCTTCGCACTCGGCGCACTGACGCGACATCGCTGAACCGGTGAACGGCCCCGCCGATCCACGCAGCAGCGAACTCGCGATCGCAGACTCGCTGCGCCGGATGGGCTTGGTCGGCCCACAAGACGCGGTGCGACTGACCGCGCTCACCGGTGGTGTGTCCTCGGACATCTACCGGGCCGACCTGCCAGGCGGTCCGGTCTGCGTCAAACGCGCACTGGCCCGCCTGAAGGTGGCGGCCGACTGGCGCGCACCGCCGTCTCGCAACCGCCACGAGGTCGGCTGGCTGCGCTTCGTGGCAGGCATTGCGCCGCAGGCGGTGCCACCGGTGCTGGCCGAGGACGAAACCGGGCTCGCGTTCGCGATGCCCTACCTGCCGCCCGAGCAATATCCGGTCTGGAAGGCCGAATTGCGCGACGGCCGCATCGATCCGACCTTTGCCGCTCAGGTCGGCCAGGTCTTGCTCGCAATTCATGCTGCCAGCGCCGGTCGCGCGGATCTGGCCTTGCGCTTTGCCACCGATACAGATTTCCATGCGATCCGCCTGGAGCCTTACCTGCTCGCCACCGCAGCGCGCCATCCGCGACTGGCGTCGCGTCTGCGTGCACTGCTGGACAAAACAGCTGGCACCCGACGCGTGCTGGTGCACGGCGACGTCAGCCCAAAAAACATCCTGTGCGGCCCGCAGGGCCCGGTGATGCTCGACGCGGAATGCGCCTGGTTCGGCGATCCGGCCTTCGATCTCGCGTTCTGCCTGAACCACCTGCTGCTCAAGGCGGTCTGGCGGCCTGAACATCGCGCCACCTATCTGCAGTGCTTCCAGCATCTGCGCGACGCGTATCTGGGCGCAGTTAGCTGGGAGCCCTCAGAACAGCTCGAAGCACGCACCGCGGCGCTGCTGCCGGGCTTGATGCTGGCGCGCGTCGACGGCAAGTCGCCGGTGGAATACATCCGATCCGAATCCAACCGTGAGCTGGTACGACGGTTTGCGACCGACAAAATTCTCGAACCCGGGCGCAAGCTCGCAAGCATCGCGCATGACTGGCGTGCGACGCTGGATGCACAGCGCCCAGATCCGGAGCAGTAATGACAGATTGCATGATTGCCGCGCTCACCGCGCGGCGCGTCTGGGACTCGCGGGGCAGACCCACGGTTGAAGTGGAAGTTACCACCGGCGACGGCAGCGTCGGGCGCGGTATCGCACCGGCGGGCGCCTCGCGCGGATCTCGCGAGGCGGTTGATGCGCGCGACGGCGGACCGCGTCTGGGCGGCCTGGATGTGCAGCGTGCCCGCGGTGCAATTCGCGACACGATCGCACCGCGGCTGATCGGCACGAAGCTGTCGTCACCGCTCGATGCGGACCGCGTGCTGCTCGAACTGGACGGCACACCGACCAAATCCGCACTCGGCGGCAATGCGCTCGTTGCGACATCGATCGCGTGCGCGCAGGCCTTCGCGGCGGTCAGGCGCGAGCCGCTGTACCGGGTGCTCGCCGGCGATGGACCGCTTACGGTGCCCTTGCCCGAGATCCAGATCTTCGGTGGCGGCGCGCATGCCGGCCGGCGCATCGACTTTCAGGACCTGATGGTTGTGGCGCGCTCGGCCACCTCGGTCGAGCAGGCGCTCGAGATGACCGCCGAGGTCTATCTGGCGGCCGGCCGCTTGATGGCCGCGCGTAACGCCATCTCGGGAGTGGCTGACGAAGGCGGATTCTGGCCCGCCTTTGCGACCAACGAAGAGGCGATCGAAACTCTGCTGCGCGCCATCGAGACTGCCGGTTACACGCCGGGCGACGAGGTGGCGATCTCGCTGGACATCGCGGCCAGCGAACTGGGTCGTGAGGGACGCTACCGGCTTGGACTGGAGTCGCGCTCGATCGACAGCGATGCAATGATCGAGATGCTCGGCGGCTGGCTGGATCGCTACCCGATCTGCTCGATCGAGGATCCGCTCGCCGAGGACGACCTCGAGGGGATGCGCCGCTTTACCGCCGCGTACGGCAAGCGGGTGCAGATCATCGGCGACGACTTCCTGGTCACGAACGCGAGCTTCGTCGAGGCAGCTGCTAAGCAGGGAGCCTGCAACGCGGTTCTGATCAAACCAAACCAGGTCGGCACGCTAAGCGAAGCGCTGCAGGCGCTGCGCTGCGCGCGCGAGCAGGGCTGGGGAACGATCGTCTCGGCGCGCTCGGGTGAGACCGAGGACTCGACGATCTGCGATCTGGCAATCGGCTGGAATTCCAGGCAGTTGAAAGTCGGCTCGATCACCCGGGGCGAACGCACGGTCAAATGGAATGCGCTGATCCGGGCCGAACAGGCCTTGGGCGCGAGCGCCTCCGTGCGCGGCGACTGGCTGCCGCTTTCGACGGCGCGCTGAGCACGACCGGCAAGCTCCTCGGCATCGCTCCGGTAGGCGCGCAGCATCTGGCTGAAGTGACTGCGCTGACCGGCTTGGGCGCGTGTCAGCAGCTTTGCCGCCAGCGCGTCGCTCGCGGAGATGTCGCGCTCGAG
>JALRBB010000142.1 GCA_023257915.1 Quisquiliibacterium sp.
GACAGGGGTGTGATCGGTGGGCTGACGCAGCAAAGCGCGCAGAAAGGTGTCGTTGGCGATTGGTTTCACGGACTCGATTGTACCGGCGGCTCGCGCGTTCGCGGCAGCGCACTCAGTGCTCGAGTCCGCGTCCGAGCTCCAATGCCTTGACGGTCGCCGAGCGAAACTCCATGAACCAGGTTGCCGCGGTGATCGCGATGCTGCCGGCAAGCAGCAGCCATGGATTGACCAGCCAGAGCAGCAGCGGGATCGCAAAGTAATAGGTCCGCAGGCCCTGGGTGAAATTGGCGCCAGCCAGTTCATTGAGCCGGGAGGCCTGCTCAATCATCGGATCGTCGGGACGTTGCGCCTCGGGCCTGGCCGGATACGCCCCGACCATGATGTTGGCCAGGTTGTACTGACGCAGCGACCAGGTAAAGCGCAGGAAGGCGGTCGCAAACACCATCGTCATCACGATCGCTTTCATTTCAAGCAGATCCCGCGAAATACGCGCCGCGAACGGCAGCTTGCGCAACACCTCGGTACTTTCATCGAGGGTCCCCAGCAAGGCGACGAGCGCACCCAGGATCAGCAGCGTGGTCGACGAAAAGAAGGTGGCGCTCTGTGCAAGGCTGCCGATCAGCGCGACGTCGGTGATGCGGTTCTCGCGCAGATAGGCCTCGCGCATCCAGACTCGTCGGTACTTGGCCAGTGCCGCCATCAGGCTGGGGAGATTGCGCTGGGAGCGCGCCGCCCACCAGACATAGCCGATCCACAGCCCGAACCACAGGCCCAAGCCGATCCAGTCGAGCAGGCTCAACGCATTCACTCGTCATCCTCCCGCGGCAAGACCGGGTCGGCGCCGGCTGCCGGCTGGCAGCACGCGAGCGAACCCGAGCTGCTCAGAGTACCAGTTCGATCAGCGACGGCCCCGCTTGCGAGACCGATGCCCGCAGCTGTGTGGCGAATTCGGCCAGATCGAGCGCCCGGGTGGCCGGAACTCCCATGCCGCGAGATAGGGCAACCCAGTCGAGATTGGGTCGATCCAGGTCGAGCATCTGCGCGGCGCGCGGCCCGGCAGTTCCGGCGCCGACGCCCGCCAGCTCACCGCGCAGGATCCGGTATTGGCGATTCGCGAAGATCACCACGGTCGTGTTCAAGCCCTCCCGTGCGAACGTCCAAAGCGCCTGCGGCGTGTACATGCCACTACCGTCGCCTTCGAGCGCAATGACGCGTCGATCCGGTGCAGCGATTGCAGCTCCCACCGCATTAGGCAGCGCAAAACCGATGGAGCCACCAGTGCCGGTCAGCCAGTCGTGGGGGGCGGCACCGACCGTTGCCGGACCGAATGCCCGTCCGGTACTGACCGATTCGTCGACCACGATGGCGTTTTCCGGAATCGTTGCGGCCAGCACTGCGGCGATTCCTTCGGCGGTCGGCGCACCGGTGGGCAAGGCGTCGAACTTGGCCCGCTGCGCAATACCGGCCGGCGCCATCGACATCGCGCCTAATTCATCGGCGAGGGCGCGCAGTGCGCCCTCCAGATCCTGATCCAGGTCAGCAAGGGTCGACAGCACGCAATTTTCCGGGGACAGCATGCTGGGCTTGTCCGGATACGCGAAGAAGCCGACCGGAGCGCGGGTACCGACCATCACGATGCGCTTGAACGGCGCGAGCGTGGCCAGGGACGGTTCGACTGCGTACGGTAGGCGGGTCGCGACGACCCGGCCAGCGCCGCGCGTCATCCGCGCGACCGCGAATTCGGTCATCAGTTTGCAGCCGGTCTTGGCGGCGATCCGACCGGCAAGCTCGAGTGCAGCGCCGGTTGCAGCCTCGCCACCGAGCAGCAACAAGGTCGGGTCACCGCTGGTGAGTTCACGCGCGGCGGCAACGACGGCCTCGTTCGAGACCGGAGCGGCAATCCGGGCGCGCGCGATGCGCGCTCGCAGCTCAGCGCGCTGTCGTTCAGCAGCCGCCTCATCGGAGACTTCGTTCCAGGCGGTGTCCGCCGGCAGCACGAGCGTGGAGATTCTTCCTGGCGGACTGTTTGCCTCGACGATGGCCTGAGCGCCATCGGCACTGATCGCGTCAGCCGAGGCGCTGGTGTGCACCCAATGCGACATCGGGCGGGCAATGCCCTCGATGTCGGAAGTCAGCGGAGCGTCCAGCGCGACGTGGTAGCTCGCGTGCTCGCCGACGACATTGACCACGCCGGAGCGAGCCTTGCGCGCGTTGTGCAAGTTTGCCAGGCCGTTGGCCAGACCTGGGCCCAGGTGCAGCAGCGTTGCGGCCGGCTTGCGGGCGATCCGGTAGTAGCCGTCTGCGGCGCCGGTGACCACGCCCTCGAACAGGCCGAGGACGCAACGCATGCCATCAATGCGGTCGAGAGCCGCAACGAAGTGCATCTCGGAGGTGCCGGGGTTCGTGAAGCAGACATCCACATCGCCGGCGAGCAGCGTGTGGACCAGATGTTCGGCTCCGTTCATCACTGGGATCCTGGGGGGTTGAAGGGCGAGGCAAGCTTAACCGATCGACATGCGCTTGCGTCGCGATCTCGAACCGCAAGCGGCATCTTCGGTCGAGCCCGGTCCGATTGCTGGAATCCGGGAGCCCGCGCGCGTGCCTGCGCAGTCGCGCGCGGCCATGCGGTCCGCTAGCGGTCACGCCACCGGACGACAGACATGAATCCAATAGGCTGGCGTCGCACGCAAGGTCAACGCCATGACGCGAACCGGGCAGACCAGCCCGTCCGCGCGAGGTGGATGCTGCTTACTTGCGCTGGCGGAAACGGCGCAGCGCGGCGATCTGGGCGGCCATGATGGCGAATTCCGACTGCGCACGCGCGAAATCGATATCGGTCTTGGCGTTGGCCAGTGCCTCTTGTGCCGCCTTATGGGCAGCTTCGGCCTTGGCCTCGTCGAGGTCATGACCGCGGATCGCGGTGTCGGCCAGCACGGTGACGCGGTGCGGCTGGACTTCGAGGATGCCGCCCGCGACGAAGACAAATTCTTCCTCGTCACGCCCCGCCAGCTTGATGCGCACAGCACCCGGGCGGATGCGCGTGATCAGCGGCGTGTGCTGCGGATAAATACCCAGCTCACCGGCCTCACCAGGCAGCGCGACGAACTCCGCCTCGCCTTCGAAGATCGAGGCTTCGGCGCTGACGACGTCGACGTGAATCGTGTGTGACATGCTCGCTCCGTGTGATGCAGTTCGGCGCGCCGGTCGAGCCCGCGCGCCGGCCTGGCATTACTGCAGGGTCTTGGCCTTCTCGAAGGCTTCCTCGATGGTGCCAACCATGTAGAACGCCTGCTCGGGCAGCGCATCGCACTCGCCGTCGACGATCATCTGGAAGCCACGGATCGTGTCCTTGAGCGAGACGTACTTGCCGGGCGAACCGGTAAAGACCTCGGCGACGTGGAACGGCTGCGACAAGAAGCCCGAGCGCGATAATTAAGGCGCCAAGGGAGATGCGTTGCAGATCGATGCCTTTGGCGTCCATGAAGATAAACACAAGCGCCAGCACCAGCGGCACCGACATGGCCACGACAATGCCGGTGCGGAAACCGAGCGAAAC
>JALRBB010000180.1 GCA_023257915.1 Quisquiliibacterium sp.
GTGGACGAGGTGTTCACGTTCAGGTTCAGCACGTCGGCCGATAAACGCTTGGCCGCGATCTCGAATGTGGTTCGGGTGCGCGTGGAGTTCTCAAAGAACAGATTGAACACCGACTTGCCGCGCAGCAACGGCACTTTCTTGACCTCGCGGTCGGAGACGCCGACAAAGTTCGACGCGGTGTCCAGGATGTGATGAATCGTCTCGCGCGGCAGCCCTTCGATGGTGAGCAGATGCTGCAGTTTGCCGTTGGCGTTCAGTTGCGGATGTCGCATGCGTCGCCTATTCGATCCCTAGCGTGAATTGACCGTGCTCGTCGCGCGCGAGCACGAATGCGTTTTGCGCCGGCAACGGATGCGAAAGACCGCAAAACGCGGCTTCGATCGGCAGCTCGCGACCGCCGCGATCGAGCAGCACTGCCAGCCGCACCCGCGCCGGACGACCATAGTCGAACAGCTCGTTGAGCGCCGCGCGCACGGTGCGCCCGGTGTAGAGGATGTCGTCGACCAGCACGATGTCGGTGCCGGCGATCTCAAAGGGCAGGCTCGACGACTTCATCTCGGCCGGCAGACCGCGCCGGCCATAGTCGTCGCGATGAAACGCCGACGACAGCGTACCCAGCGGCGTGGTCAGCGCCAGATCGGCATGCAGCCGCTCGGCCAGCCAGGCGCCGCCACTGTGAATGCCAATCAGGTGGATCGCGCGTTGCGGATCGCTGGCCAGCGACGCTGCGATCGCATCGCGAAGGCTCGCGTAGATCGCCTCGGCGTCGAGTGGACTGTCGCCAGTTTGCTTGCTCATCTGCGCTGATGCCGACCGGGGTCAGCCGGAAGTGGGGTTTTCATCCAGGTATTGTCGCAGGATTGTCGCTGCAGCTTGCGCATCGTCGAACTGCGCGTACCGTTCGTCAAGATCCCCGGCCACACTGGAGTAGCGTTCATCGACCAGGCTCACCGGCAGCCCGAAGCGGCCATGCAGCTGGCGCGCGAAGCGCTCGCAGCGCGCGGTCATTTCATGGGGTGTGCCATCCGGATGACAGGGACGCCCAACCACCAGCCGCTGCGGTCCCCAATCACGGATCAGGGTCGCGATTCGCGCAAAGCGCCGATCGACCTGCTCCTCGGCAATCACCTCAAGCGGACGCGCCGAGCGTATCATCGTGTTGCCCAGCGCCACACCAGTGCGCTTGGTGCCGAAATCGAAGGCCAGCAAGGTCTCGTCGGCGGTGGCCACAGGTCGGCGAATGATCGAAAGAGGATCAGGCGTGGCCAACGGCCGAGGACAGGAAAGCCGGGTCGATGCCGAGCAGTCCAAACGCCCGATTCAGGCGCAACTCGACCGGC
>JALRBB010000201.1 GCA_023257915.1 Quisquiliibacterium sp.
GATCCAGGGAAACAGCCCTTCCTGGCTTGGACATGCGTTGACGCCCAGACTGAGTGGAATCATCGAAGGCCTCCTGGAAGCGAGGGTCGCTGGAAACCCTGCGTTGATGGCCAAGATGTATGAGTCTCTGGGCAAGGAACGTAGGGCAACCGTCGAGAGCGCACAAACCCCGACGCCTCGTGCACCAGTGGTTTCTCCAAACATGACGCCGGCGCCTCCGGTCTTTGTGACCCCGCCGATGGTTAGCCCACCAATGCCCAATCACCTAGGCGGTGGGTCGATGCCTGGACGCTGACCTCACCCAAACAAGGCATTCGCTCGCCCGACCAGCGACTGAAGACTGGCAGCAGCCGTGCGCCGACGGGAAATCAGGTTGGTCCAGGAGTGCTCGGCATCCGACCAGGCGTGCTCGTCGAAAAGCGCCGGAGCGCCTCTGCAAATGAGTTCTAATCGGCACGGGTGCTAGCCGAGGATCCGCAGAAAGCCCCGGACCATCTGGTAGGTAAACCCCCACACGATCTCACCATCGACTTCGAAACCCGGGTAGCTTGCGCGGCCACCGGCAACCGGCATCTCGCGATGTATTTGTGCCTGACCGTCCAGCATGCTTCGGATCGATCCCCAATGCACCGCCGCGACCTCGTGGCTGAAGCGCAGCGCGGGTAATTCGCCTTGCAGCGCGAACAGGTAGGGCGCGATCAGCATCGGCTCATGCCGTCCAACTGGCGTCACATCCATGAAATCAAGATGGCCGAGCAAACGACCATGGCGCGACAGATCGAGTCCGATCTCCTCGTGGGTTTCGCGAATTGCAGTGGCACACAGATCTTCGTCGCCCTGCTCCCAATGCCCTCCGGGAAAGGCCATCTGTGCCGAAAAAATGTCTCCAGGCCGCTGACTACGCTTGATGAACAGCACATCGGTGTCGTCATCGCGGCGACGCAAAATCGCGGCTACCGCAGCGCGACGCCGAAAGCCCGCCGGATCGATCACCACCGGGGCGCTCTGCCCGATGCGCCGCTCGATATAGCCAAGGTCCGGCGTGCGAGCCATCAGCTCAATGCCCGTCGAACAACCAAGGCGCCGGAATCGCACCGTTGATCTTGCAGTCGAGCAGTAGCGGACCGTCGGGATTGCGCACCAGATCCGCGACCTTGCCCAGATCCTGCAGGCTGCGGATCGTTGCCACCGAAAAGCCCAGCGCTTGCGCGATCGGAGCAAAGTCCACGTCGGCGAACGCCGAAGTGGAGACCGGCATATCGCGCATCTTCAAATAATGCACCTCGGCGCCGTACGCGGCGTCGTTCATCACGACAATCACCAGCGGAATGTCTTCGCGCACCACGGTCTCGAGTTCGCCCAGCGTCATCAGCAGTCCGCCATCGCCCACGACCAAGACCGTGGTCGCTTGCGGCACGCCGCAGGCATAACCGAGCGCTGCGCCGATACCCAGACCGATCGACGCAAAATCCGACGCCTGACGTAATCGTCGTGGATCCGGCACCGCCAGATAGGGGACCACCTGCAAAAAGTTACCAGCGTCATAAACCACGTTGCGATCGACGGGCTACTGCGCGTCGAGCGCCAGCGCCAGCGCGCGCGGATCGACGGTCCGAGCGGTGTGCTGTGGTGTGAAGTCCTTGCTCAGATCAAAACCGTCGAGCCAGCTGCGATAAGGCTCGGCGTGAAACGGCTTGTCCTTCGCATCGCGCGGCGCCAGCGCCTCGCGCAAGGCGTTTGCGCAGAGCCGGGCGTCGCCAACCAGCGCGACGTCAGCCCCGAACCAGCGGCCGATGCTGCTTCGGTCAGCATCGACATGAATCACCGGAACGCCCTTAGGCAGCGCCGAGCCCATCGCGGTGGTGCGCGCGTTCAATCCGGCACCGAAGGCGATCACGCAATCGGCCTCATCGATCAACCGTCGACCGCCAGCATGCGAATAGGAGCCGACAATCCCCACATTCATCGGATGACCGCTGAACCAGTCCTTGCCCTTCAATGTGGTGCCAAGCGCAGCACCCAGGTGCTCGGCAAGCGCGATCAGCGCCTCGCGAGCTCCGGACTGATAGGCGCCCCACCCGGCCAGGATCAGCGGCTTGCGACTCGTGCCAAGCAAGGCGGCTGCCGCGGCAATTGCACTCGCACGCGGGGCCTGCGGCTCAGGCTTGGCGGGAGCCGCCAATCTCGCGGGTGGAGCAGCCTGCGGATCGATGCGGGTCGATTGCACATCGACCGGCAGCAGCAGCGCGGTGGTCCCAGTATGAGCGGATGCGACAGCCGCAGCCAGGGTCTGACGCGCGCCCTGCGGGTCACTGGCGCAGAACACTGGCAGACCGGCCGCGCGCAGCACTGCCTGCGCATCGAATTCCTTCAAGTCCGGCCCGTAGGCATTCATCGAGGCGCCAACCGCGGCTTCCCCGAAAATCAGCAGCACCGGCGCCTTGCCGCGCCTGGCGTAAGCCGATGCATGCAAGGCGTTCGCGGTGGCCGGTCCCCTGCCGAGCACCGCGACGCCAAGCTTTCCGCTCGAGGCCGCATATCCTTCGGCCATCGCGGTCGCGGTGTTCTCGTGCCGGGTGCCGTAAAACCGGATGCCGAGCGCATCAAGGGTCGCGACGAACAGGGCGGTGTCATCGCTGATCAGACCGAACGCGACCTCGACCCCCATCGCCTTGATGTCGGCGGCGAGGGCTTCATAGACCGGGATGCTTGGAGTCGACATGCTTACTTCCTTTGCTGGGCGGACCGATTGCACGTTGCGTCAACAACGGCTTTGCGCAGAATGCCAGAGTCGAGGCTGAGGTCGGGCTGGGCTATACCGCCAAGTGAACAAGCACCGACGCCGGGTCATCAACGTCCTCGGAGTGGCACGCCGAGACGCTAGGATCTACGTCGCATACCGAGCAGTGAACCATGGCGCTTGCCGCTGAAGCTGGCGTCGCCGATGATGCGCTCGTCCCATCACGACGCCCCAACTGCCGAAGATCGAGACCGGCAAGCGCGCGTCGCGGGCATCGATCAGATCACTCACTCAGACCAGCAGGAGACCGTGATGCAGGACCCGAATGTTCCGAAGATTCGCCGTGTCGTCACCGGCCATGACGAGAACGGCAAGGCGGTTATCAAAATCGACGAGACCTGTAGCCATTTTCGGGCTGGTCGGGGCAATGCCTTCGTCTGCAACATCTGGACGACCGATACTGCGCCGGCCAACAACGATGGTTTCCAGGATGCCGGCAAGCGCGAGGGGCGGTTCACGATGATCGAGAACGGCAGCGTGTTTCGGATCCTGGATTTTCGTCCCGGGGTCGAAGCCCGGATGCACCGTACCGACTCGATCGACTATCTGGTTGTGATGCGCGGCGAGATCGACATGGAACTCGACGATGGCGTCGAGGTTCACCTGAAGGCTGGCGATGTGATGGTGCAGCGCGGCACCATCCACAATTGGATCAACCGCGGCACCGAAACCTGCGTAATCGCGGTAATTCTGATCCACGCCAAACCGGTGGAAGCCGGTGGTCAAGTGCTGCACGCGCACGGCTGACCGGGGCTGACCGGGGCTGACCGGGGCTGACCGGGGCAGCGGCGCGCTGCGGCTATTTCCCGAGCGCCGCGTTAACCCGCGGCATCACCTGCTCGGCCATCAGCACCATCGAGCGGC
>JALRBB010000245.1 GCA_023257915.1 Quisquiliibacterium sp.
GTCGAGCGAAACCGAGGGTCGAAGGTCGGCAGGCGCAACCGTCGAAGGCAGGGTGTCGACCAGCGGGCTGACATCCAATTGCAGCAACCGTCCATAAGCACGCAAGACCGCCCGGATGAAGGCCAGGCCGGGCAAGGCCGCCCAGTCACCCGCCTCCAGCGCAAGCAACTGGCGAGGCGCGAGCTTGAGTTGCAGGCAGATGTCGTCAGCGCTCAGGCCCCTGGCCTCGCGCGCCGCGACCAATTCCTCGATGTTCGAGATTGCCTCACTCACCTGCTTATTCATCCACGGATCGGGCGCGCAGCGCCGCCTTCAGTTCTGATATTGGCCGCGCGCGAGCCGAGCTGCCTCGAGCGAGGTCGGAAAACGCCGTTTCAATTGCACGGCAAGACTGGCTTCGGCATCCCGATTGCCAGCCAGTCGTTCGACACGCAGCGCGAGCCATAGCGTTTGTGCGGTCGGCTCGTAGCTCTTGACCAGTCGGTCAGAGAACAGTTGTGCGCGCTCAACATTCTTTCGTTCAAGATAAAACTCACCGAGGTTGTACATCGCCACGGCATTGCTCGGGTCGAGCTGGAACGAGCGCAACAGATAGTCCTCGCCGGCTTTCTCGTCCCCTGCCCTCAACGCGCAGATGCCGGCGTTGTGATACGGGCGCGCCGGCGTTGGGTACAACGGATTTTTCAAGGCCAGCAGAAAGAACTCGATCGACTCGCGGGGCCGATCGCTCTGGCACAGAAACCAGCCGTAATTGTTGTTCAGATCACTGTCATCTGGCGCCAGCGCCAGGCCCTGGCGAAAACTGCGCTCGGCCTGAGCGCGATCGCCAAGATCCATGTACACCAGTCCGAGCATGCCATGCGCGACCGCATACGAGGAGTCGATGCCGACCGCCTGCCGCAACTCTTGCAGCGCAACCGTGTAGTTGCCCTGCTGATAATAATTTGCTGCCAGCTCTACGCGAATCCGGGCCCGGCGGCGGGTTTCGCTTTCCTCGGCAGAGTCTGGCAAGGCCGCGCGACCTGCGGTCGCTGCGCCCGAACCGCCAGATGCACCAGGAGCGCCAGCGCTGCCCGGAGCAGCGCAACCGCCGATCAAGCCGGCCAACAGGACAAGGAACCACACAAGCACCGCCCCAGGAGAACGGGCATGCCGACCTGCCGGATTGTGACGCGTGGTCACCGCAGCTCCACGACGGCCGGAATGCGTGCGTTGCGCTCCTTCAAGCGGGTGCGGTCCTGGACCTCGCCGGCCAGTTGTCCGCATGCCGCATCGATGTCGTCGCCACGCGTCTTGCGCACCGTGGTGACAATACCTGCGTCGATGAGGCGCTGCGCAAAGCCCTTGACACGAGCATCGGTCGAGCGCCGCAACCCAGACTCGGGAAACGGATTGAACGGGATCAGGTTGAATTTGCTCGGCACGTCGCGGGTGAGATTGATCAGCGCGCGCGCATGCGCGTCCGAATCATTGACTCCATCGAGCATCACGTACTCGAAGGTGATGAAATCGCGTGGCGCTTTGTCCAGATAGCGCTGGCAGGCCTTCATCAACTCGGCGAGCGGATATTTCCGGTTGATCGGGACAAGTTGATCGCGCAGCGCATCGTCGGGGGCGTGCAAGGACACCGCCAGGGCAACCGGGCAATCGTCGCGCAGACGGTCGATCATCGGTACGACCCCGGAAGTGGACACCGTCACGCGCCGGCGTGACAGGCCATAGGCGTTGTCGTCCAGCATCAGACGCAGCGCCGACAGGGTTGCCGCATAGTTCTGCAGCGGCTCGCCCATGCCCATGAACACCACGTTGCTGATTGGGCGCACAGACTGCAAGCCCTCACCAGCAAGGCGTTCATCGGCATCCAGACGCATCACACCAGCACCGGCCTGCGATGCACTGGCAATCAGCGCACGGTTTGCCAGCCAAAGCTGACCGATGATTTCGTCTACGCCAAGATTGCGGCTGAAACCCTGCTTGCCGGTGGAGCAGAACCGGCAGTTGACGGCACAACCGGCCTGGGTGGAGACACACAAGGTGCCGCGGTTGGACTCTGGAATGAACACGCACTCGACCGCATTGCCAGCGCCGACATCGAGCAACCACTTGCGGGTTCCGTCTGCCGACGTGTGGTCGCGGATAACCTGCGGTGCGCGAACAAAGGCCTGCTGCTTCAGACGGTGCCTGAAGTCCTTGGCGAGGTCGGACATCGTGTCGAAGTCGTCGCCCAGCCGCTGGTGAATCCAGCGCTGCAACTGGCGGGCACGAAACGGCCGCTCACCCCACTGCCCGCACAGGGCAGCCAGCGCCTGTGCGTCCAGTCCGAGCAGATTGACCGCTTCTGACATTGATGCGACTTCGTGCAATTCGGACTTAGTCCAAGCCTCGCTCAGCGCGAGTGGATGTCCAGGCCCGCGAAGAAAAACGCGATCTCGACACGCGCGGTGTCGGCACCGTCAGAGCCGTGCACAGCATTGGCGTCGATACTGTCGGCGAAGTCGGCACGAATGGTTCCGGCTGCGGCCTTTTTCGGGTCGGTCGCCCCCATCAGGTCGCGGTTTTGCATGATGGCGTTTTCGCCCTCAAGCACCTGGATCATTACGGGACCGGAGACCATAAAGTCGACCAGGTCCTTGAAGAACGGACGCTCGCGATGTACCGCATAGAACGCCTCAGCCTGGCCGCGCGACAGATGCATCATGCGGGACGCGATGACCTTCAGGCCGGCGCCTTCGAAACGGGAGTAAATCTGGCCGATCACGTTCTTGGCGACAGCGTCGGGCTTGATGATGGAAAGGGTACGTTCGATTGCCATGTCGGTGTTTGTTCCAGGACCGCTGCCGGCCGGGAATTTTCTTTCAAAAAGAGGGGCTTACGTAGGGTTTAGGAAAGTTGCCTAACCAAAGATTTTAACACGCGAGGGAGTTTTTCGCAGGCTTTTCCGTGCCTGAAACCGGGCCGGGCCCTGCCCACGCCAGGGCTTGCGTCCGGGTGGTTTGCCCAAAAACGTCAGGTTGTCATTCCCAAGCCGACATACGATCGGACCGGAAGGCCCCGGACCGGGTTTGCAGGGCGTGCGCCGGAACTTCAAGGCGTCCGATGCGAGCGGGATGTCATGATTCCGCCAGCTTCCCCGCAATTTCCCTTTGCTGCCATTTGAATTTTGTGCAAGACGGCCTTATCTTTCGTGAATCACCATTTCGGAGACTCTTTACATGGCATTCGGACAGAATCAACTGGGCAATAACGGGTTTGGCGCCTCGGCCGGCACGCTAGGCGTCGCGCAGCGCAACCGGGTGTTGCGCAACACTTACTGGCTGCTCGCCCTGTCGATGGTCCCCACCGTGCTGGGCGCCTGGATCGGTGTATCCACGGGTTTTTCCTTCTTTTCTGGCAGCCCGTTCATCGGCCTGATCGCCTTCCTGGCAATCGCATTCGGGTTTTTCTTCGCCATCGACAAATTCAAAAATAGCGCGATCGGCGTCGCTCTTCTGCTCGGCTTCACCTTCTTCATGGGCCTGATGCTCTCGCGCCTGATCGGTCATGTGCTGGGTTTTTCGAACGGCGCACAACTGATCATGGTGGCGTTCGGCGGCACGGCAGCGATCTTCGCCGTCATGGCCACGGTCGCCACGGTGTCCAAGCGTGATTTCTCCGGCATGGGCAAGTGGCTGTTCATCGGCTTCATGGTGATTTTCGTCGCCGCAATCGCCAACATCTGGCTGCAAATGCCGGCATTGATGCTGACCATCTCAGCCCTGGCAGTTCTGATTTTCTCGGCGTTCATCCTTGTCGACCTTCAGCGCGTGGTCAACGGCGGAGAAACCAACTATGTCACCGCAACGCTGTCGGTCTATCTGAGCGTGTACAACGTGTTCAGTAACCTGCTGGTCTTGCTGGGCTTCCTGGGCGGGGATCGCGACTAAACCGCTCCTCGTCGGTGTAGCATCGCGGGGTCGCGCAAGCGCTCCGCCTCGAAGGGCCGCTCGCGCGGCCCTTTTTCTTGCTGGACTCGCGGCTCGGTGCTGATCGGACCGCCGCATGGCCCTGCATTTTCCTCGACCAGACCTGCACGCTTGCCCGATGAGCTACCGCCTTGACCCTTCGATCCGCATCCGCCATGAATCGCATTTCGGCGATCGGGTGATGCGCTGCTTCGCCGAACGGGCCAAAAGCCTGTGGGATTTGTTCGCAGCGGCGGTGCAACGCGCGCCGGATGCTGAAGCACTGGTGGACGGCGAGTCGCGCTGGAGCTACGCGCAACTCGCTCGCGAGGCAAACCGTGTCGCGGCCGGACTGCATGGCCACGGCGTTCAACCCGGTGACCGCGTTGCCATGCTGGTCGGCAATCGGGCTGAGTTTGTCCACGCCTTCCTGGGCATCATTCGCGCCGGCGCGATCGCAGTACCGATGGGAACTCGACTCCAGAGTCCTGAAATCGCCTACATCCTTCAGCACTGCGAGGCGGTGATGCTGGTGCATGACCCTGCGCTTGCCGAGCGACTGCCGAGCGCCGCGCAGGTGCCTACGCTTCGGACCTGCGTCACCGAATTGCCCAGAGCCGACGCATCGGTTCCCCAAGCTGCCCCGCAGGAGGAAGAGACCGCGGTCATTCTCTACACCTCCGGAACCACCGGCAGACCCAAGGGGGCCATGCTGACGCACTTCAACATCGTGCACTCGGCGCTGCACTTTCAGTACTGCATGGACCTGACCGAGGCGGAACGCTCATTGCTGGCTGTTCCAGCCAGCCATGTCACGGGACTGGTTGCCGTGCTGGTCACGATGTGGCAGGTTGCTGGCGCCACGGTCTTGATGCCGGAATTTCGGGCGGCCGATTTCATCCAACTGGCGGCGCGCGAACGCATCACGCACACCCTGATGGTGCCGGCCATGTACAACCTGTGACTGCTGCAGCCCGATCTCGCCCAGCATGATCTGCGCGCCTGGCGTTCCGGCGGTTATGGCGGCGCACCGATGCCCGAAGCGACCATTGCCGAACTGGCAAAACAACTCCCAGCCTTGCGGCTGATGAACACCTACGGATCCACGGAAGCCAATTCTCCAGCTACGCAATTGCCTTCGGATCTGACCGCACAACGCCCCGACAGCGTCGGCTTCGCCCTGCCGTGCGCGGATCTGATCGTCGTCGATGCTGAAGGTCGCGAACTGCCGCCGGGCGAAGCCGGTGAGATCTGGATCCGCGGTCCGATGGTCGTACCCGGCTACTGGGCCAACCCGCAGGCGACCCGCGATGCATTTACCGCCGGCTTCTGGCATTCCGGGGATATCGGATCGATCGACGCTCAAGGCTATGTGCGGGTCTTTGACCGGATCAAGGACATGATCAACCGTGGCGGCTACAAGATCTTTTCCGTTGAAGTCGAGAATGTGCTCAGCGAGCACCCGGGTGTCCTGGAAAGCGCAATCATCGGACGCCCCTGTCCGGTATTGGGCGAACGCGTGCATGCCTTCGTCTCACGGCTCGATGATCAGCTTGATGCCGCCGCGTTGCGCGAGTTCTGTAGCGCCCGGCTCGCAGACTACAAGGTGCCCGAAACCTTCACGCTGCTCGACGGGCCTTTGCCGCGCAATGCCAATGGGAAACTCCTCAAACGCACGCTACGCGAGCAGGTGCCTCAGATCGGCAGCTGATCCGAGCCGCCCAAACCAACCCACTTTCACGGAGTCCACTCATGCCTGAATTTTGCACCGTTGAACGAGACGGCCATCTGACCATCGTCACGCTGAATCGCCCTGAACGGATGAATGCACTGCACTACCCGGCACATCTAGAGCTGGAAAAGGTCTGGAATGACTTCGCCAGCGACCCTGAACAATGGGTTGCGATCGTGACAGGGGCAGGCGATCGGGCATTCAGTGCCGGAAACGATCTGAGATACCAGGCTGAAGGCGGCTTTCGCGGCTTCGTGACGACCGGCTTTGCCGGGCTCACCAACCGATTCGATCTGGAAAAGCCGATCATCGCCGCGGTCAACGGCGTCGCGATGGGTGGCGGCTTCGAAACTGCCCTGGCCTGCGACATCATCATCGCAGCCGAGAATGCGCGATTCGCGCTGCCCGAGCCTCGCGTGGGCCTGGCCGCGCTTGCCGGTGGACTGCATCGCCTGCCCCGCACGATCGGTACCAAGCGAGCCATGGGCATGATGCTGACCGGTCGTCATGTGCCTGCCCGGGAAGGCTACGAACTCGGTTTCGTCACTGCGGTCGTGCCGGAGGGTCAGGCGCTGGCCGAGGCTCGCAAGTGGGCAGCGCAGGTGCTGGAGTGCTCGCCGATGTCGATCCGCGCCACCAAACAGGCAGCGATGCAGGGACTGGACGTACCCGGACTGGAAGCTGCGATTCGCCTCGAGTACGCTGCGGTGTCGCGACTGCGCGCCAGTCAGGACTGGATCGAGGGGCCAAAAGCCTTCGCCGAGAAGCGCAAGCCGAACTGGAAGGCCGAGTAAGCTGCGGCACGCAAGGACCGGCCCAAGCGCCTTGTCAGTCGAGCGCTTCGGCCAGCAATTGCAAGGCCCGGTCCGTGAACCGAAGCATGTTCGCGAGCCGGTCGCAGTCGCCGGTTTCCAGCGTCAGCACCTTGTCGATCGGCCCGGAAATGGCGATGCAACTATGGCCGGCGGCGTCTCCGTAGCGATTGCCGCTTGGCCCACTGGCTCCGGTCTCGGCCAGCCCCCAGGTAGCTCCCAGATTCTCCCGGGACCGCCGCGCCAGCAGCGCCGCATACGGCTCCGACGCTGAGCGCATTCCGGTCATTTCTTCATCGGCGATCTGCGCAATCGCGCGACGGGCGCGCAATGTGTACACGACTCCACCGCCCAGAAAATAGGCCGATGCCCCTGGAACCGCAAGCAAGGCAGCGCTGAGCAGACCGCCAGCCGAGGACTCCGCCACCGCGATCGTGTCGCCACGCGCGCGCAAGCGGTCGGCAATCGGCATCGCCTTCGCCACGAGGTCTTCGAAACGGATCGTCATGGTTCTCTCCCTGGCGCGGTTCGGGCCTCAGGCGCCGAGCGCATCGATCTGCGGGTCGTCATAGCCGATTTCGCGCAGCACTTCGCGGGTGTGCTCACCAAGTGCCGCAGCATGCGATCCGGCACCGACGGCGGTCTCGCTGAACCGGAACGGCGGATTCAGTGCATTGAACACCCCGCCTCGGTCACTGACCTGCGCGAGCGCTTCGCGATGCACCAGTTGCGGATCGTCGAGCGCCTGCTTGACCGAGCGATAGGGCGAACTCGGCACGCCATGCTGCTCGAGAGCCTGCAGGCACTGATCGCGGGTCAGCCCACGAGACCAGTTCTCGATCAGATCCATCAGTTCCGCCCAGTTTGCACGCCGATCGAGATATTTCTCGAAGCGCGGGTCACGCGCGAGTTCCGGTTGCCCGGCGGCCTCGAGAAGATTCAGGAAGGTCTTCTCGCTGGCGACCGCGACCATCACATAGCCATCACCGGTCTCGACCGGGCCATACATCGGCCTGCGCGGCATGGTGAACGGAAACTGTGCCGCCTGCAGTTCGGTGAGGGTCAGGCTCAACATGCTCTCGAGCATCGACACATCGATGAACTGTCCGGCTCCGGTGCGACTGCGATGGTGCAATGCTGTGCCAATCGCACCAAATGCGTAGACCCCGGAAAGCACGTCGGCCACAAAGATCCCGCAGTAATCCGGACGCTCGCGACCCTCCTGGTAGTCGAGGTGGGCAAGATCAAATCCGGACGCCGCGTGGATCACCGGGGCATACGCCGGCAACTGCGACGACGGACCGGTCTGTCCGTAACCAGAGATCGCACAGTAAATCAGCCCGGGGTTGTCCGCGCGCAGCGTCGGGTAATCGAGCCCGAGCCGTTGCATGACACCCGGGCGAAAGTTTTCGACCACCACATCGCCGGAAGCGGCCAGACGTCGCGCCGCCTCGCGCCCCGCGGCGGATTTCAGATCGATGACAACACTGCGCTTGCCAGCATTGAGCTGGCCAAACGCCGTGCTGGCGCCGTTTCTCTGCGGCGGGCGGCTGCGCATCATGTCACCCTCGAGCGCCTCGATCTTGATGACATCGGCCCCCATGTCGGCCAGCATCCGGGTGCACTGCGGTCCGGCGATCGTGGTCGAAAAATCGATCACCTTGAGTCCGTTATACGGCTTGTCCATTGCCCTCCCCTGACGCCTGATCCAGGTGGGATTGCGCCTCGGATTCGGCGTCTCGCGCCGCCTTGGCAGGAAGCCCCCGCACGGTTTCGGGCGCGATTGCCCCAGGCGTATCGTCGTATGGTTCAAACACCGCGATCGACTCGACGTGCGCCGTGTGCGGGAACATGTTGATGGCGCCGGCTGCCATCAGCCGGTAGCGCCGCCCGTGCGTCAGCACCGCGGCATCACGAGCCAGCGTCGCCGGATTGCACGAGACGTACACGATTCGGCTCACGCGATGCTCATCTTCGGCCAGTGCCTTGCAGACCTCGAGCGCGCCTTCGCGAGGCGGGTCGATCAGTACTCGATCGAATGCGCCGAGCGACTGCCAGCCTGGCAAGCTCATCTCGAACAAGTTCGCCGCGCGAAAACTCGTCTTCGCTTGCAGCCCGTTGAGCTTCGCATTGTCTGCCGCACGCGCAACCAGCGAGGCACTACCCTCAATGCCGACCAGCTCGGCGCAGCGACGGGCTAAAGGCAGCGAGAAATTTCCAAGCCCGCAAAACAGATCGGCAACGCGATCGCCCGATTCAGGCGCGAGCAGACGCAGCGCGCGCGACACCAGCACCTCGTTGATGCGATGGTTGACCTGCGTAAAGTCGGTCGGCCGGTACGGCATGCGCACATCGAACTCGGCCAGCGAATAGCCGAGCTGCGACTGCGGTGCGTCGCCCTCGCTGCCCGGAGCCCACCACAACACGATCGAATCCGGGCCCTTGGGTTGCACCCACAGCTCGAAACCATGCTTGCGTGCAAATGCAAGCATCGCGTCGCGGTCCTCATCATGAGCCGGATCGAGCACCCGGAACACCAGCGCGAGAACCTGTCCATTCGGTCCGTCACCGATCGCGACCTCAATTTGAGGCAAGCGGTCACGCATCCGCAACCCGGAAATCAGTTCGCGCAAAGGAATCAGCAGATCCGAGACTCGACGCGGCAACACCTCGCAGCTAAGCATGTCGGCGACATAGCTCGACCCACGCTCGTGAAAGCCGACCAGCACGCCGCCTTTTTTGGGCACATTGCGCACGGACAGTCGGGCGCGATAACGGTAGCCCCAGGCCGGACCGGAAATTGCCCGCAGCATTGATACCGGTCGCAGGCGCCCGATGTGCTCGAGTTGATCTTCCAGCGCGCGCTGCTTGATCGCCAGTTGCGCGGAGGGCTCCAGATGCTGCATCGCGCATCCGCCACATACGCCAAAGTACCGGCAGCGCGGCACGACCCGTGCGGAGGACTCGCGCAACACCTCGAGAGTCTGCGCGACCTCGAAGCGCGGCTTGCGTCGCACGACCCGGGCGCGCACCAGTTCACCCGGCAGCGCACCGCGCACAAATACAACCTTGCCCTCACTGCGGGCCACACCATTGGCGTCGAGGTCGAGCGATTCGATCTCGAGGACTGGTTCCGGTGCCTCAGTCATCGGACCAGGCAGCGAGGAATTCGCGCCAGTGCTGAGCGCTCTCCGAATCAATCGTCTGGCGCGCGAGCGTGATTTCACTGGCATAGCGCTCGGCATCCCAGGCACCGCGCAGCAACTGAAAGCGGCAGTACATCAGCCAGGTATTCGCCACGTCCGTCTCGCAGTACGCCCGGATCTGCGCCAGTTCACCACGCTGAAAGGCCGGCCACACCTGGGAGCCGTCCATCCCGAGCTTGCCCGGAAAGCCGCACAGCTTGGCAAGCTCGTCGAGCGGCGCGTTGGCGCGCCCGTTGTACAGCGCGAGCAGGTCCATCAGATCGAGATGTCGGGAGTGGTAACGACTGATGTAGTTGTTATAGCGAAAGTCCCGATCCTCGTCGCCTTGCTCCCAGTAACGCGCGGCATGCACGCCGTTGACCAGTCCGCGATAGTGCAGCACCTGCAGATCGAACCCGCTGCCGTTCCAGGAGACGAGTTGTGGGGTGTGATCATCAACGATCCGGAAAAACTTTTCGATCAGCACCTTCTCGGAGTCTTCCGGCTCACCGAGACAACTCACCCGAAGCACTTTGGATCCGCTGCGAAACAGGCAACCAATAGCGATCACGCGATGCAAGTGCAGCGGCAGGAAATCCGAGCCGGTCTTTTCACGGCGCCGTTCGAAGGCCGCCTCTGCCACTTGCGCATCGGAGAGCTCAGCCGGCAGATCCCAGATCCGCCGCAGACCAGCTGTATCCGGGACCGTCTCGAGATCGAAAACCAGGACCGGAGACATCAGCGTGCCGGTAACAGCTTGGTCGGATCAACCGGCTTGCCGGCCTTGCGAATCTCAAAATGCAGCTTGGGACGATCCGCACCCGAGTCGCCCAGCTCGGCGATCTTCTGGCCGCGCTGAACCTGGTCGCCATCCTTGACCAGCAGCGCACGGTTGTGGGCATAGACCGAGAGCGTGTCAGCATCGTGGCGAACGATGATCAGATTGCCATAGCCACGAGGCCCCACGCCGCTGAAGATCACCTTGCCGTCAGCGGCTGCATTGATCGGGTCACCAGGCGTTCCTGCGATCGAAACCCCCATGTAGCTCGGCTCCGAAAAAGGCTTGAGAATCGACCCGCTTGCGGGCCAGGAGAATCCGGCAGCCGATACGCCCGCGCTTGATGCTGTCGCAGCTGACGCGGTTTTCGGGTCCGGGGACACGCTGGCCTGCGCGGCAGGCGCAGCCGGCGCGACCGGCGCGACCGGAGCCTGTGCGGGCGCGGGTGCAGCGATCGGCGACGGACTGCGCCGCATCTCAGCGACCGCCTGGTCGGAATACGCGAGTTTTTCGCCACGCGGCTCGTTGCGCAGGTTTTCCGCTGTCGCCTGCTGGCCTGGCGTAGTCGCGCCAAGGGGTCTGACCTGCACACCGCGGCTCGGCACCGGCGCAGCCTGCACCGGCCTGGACGGTGCAGGCGTGCGGCTGGCTGGAATCGGCGAGGTGCTCTGCGCACGAGTCGGCGGTTGCGGCTTGACCACTGCCTGCGGCCGGGTACGGTGTTCGACCGGAGCCGGTGCCGGGGTCGAACAACCGGCGATTCCCAGGACGGCCACCAGCGTAATCAGCACATGTCGATCAAACGAACACATCTTGCAGAACTTTCCTCAAGCTATCCGGTCATGCCCAATTGCAGAACCGGTCAGGTGGTTCCAGCTCGCAGCGGTACGAATCGCACCGCATCGAGCACAGTCAAATGCCAGGTCTCGTTGCCGACCCGTTCAACCAGATGCAGCGACTGCCGCCCTCCGGAGTCGATCGGCGCAAGCAACCTGGAGGGTACCTTCATCTGCAGCAGCAGCTCTTCGGGGATCTCTGCGCCGGCGGCTGCCAGCAAAATGCCATCGAAGGGCGCCGCACTGGGAGCTCCAAGGCGACCATCGCCAAACACCAGCCTTAAATTGCCAAGACGCAAGGGCCGAAGCCTCGCTCGCGCATCCTCAGCAAGCCCTCGAACCCGTTCGATCGACACCACCTCACCGAACACCTCAGCCAGCACTGCCGCCTGATACCCGCAACCGGTGCCCACCTCGAGAACCTGGGCGCGCGAGCGCGCTTCGCGCGGAATCGTCGCAGCGATGATCTCGATCATCCGCGCGACGGTGCTTGGCTTGGAGATGGTCTGACCATGCCCGATCGGCAGCGCGACGTCCTCATAGGCCCGGCTGGCGAGCGCATCTTCGACGAAAAGATGGCGCGGGACCTGCTGCATTGCCTCGAGCACACCCTCATCACGAATACCGCTGGCGCGCAGCGACGCGACCATGCGCTGACGCGCCCGCTCCGGGGCCAGCCCGACGCCGGCAGCGGCAGCCTCAAACGCCGCATGCGCGACCCGATTACCGGCACCCTTGCGGGTTTGCGGAGGCAGGGGCGGCTTGGGCGACGGTCGCATCACCCGGCGTGCCGGGGCAGGTTCTCCCGATCCGACCTCAGGCGCGAGCTCTGGCGCGACCTCAGGCGCGAGATCTGGCCCTGTCTGGGTGGTCGGACTCGGGTCCTTGCTGTTCGGGTTCATCGCTGCGGGATCACGCCGCCAGCCAATCGCCGACCGGTTCGAACGCATCGTGGCCGGTCAGGTCTGCATCGAGCGGTGTCACGGCAACCCAACGCTCGTTGACTGCATGAAAGTCCGTGCCCGGACCCGCATCCTTGGCGCTTCCCGCCGGACCGATCCAATAGATCGGCTCGCCTCGAGGATTTTGCGCACGGATCACCGGCTCGGCCTTGTGCCGCTTACCCAGACGCACGAGTTGCACCCCACGCAGCGACTCGTGCGCCACCCCCGGGATGTTGACGTTCAGCAGCATGGGACGCTCAAGCAGCCTCGGCGCGAGCTTTCGCACCAGGTCTGATGCCACTCGCTGCGCGCAATCCAGATGCTTGTAACCGCGCTGCGCAAGGGAGAATGCGATCGCCGGAACCCCCAACTGGAAACCTTCCATCGCGGCCGCGACCGTACCCGAATAGATCGTGTCATCGCCCATGTTTGCCCCGTCATTGATGCCGGAAACAACCAAGTCCGGAGGCGCATCAAGCAGCCCGGTAATCGCGATGTGCACGCAATCGGTGGGGGTACCGTTGACGAAGAAAAAGCCGTTGCCAGCCCGGCGCACGGTCAATGGACGGTCGAGCGTCAGTGAATTGGACGCGCCACTGCGATCGCGCTCAGGAGCGACAACCGTAACCTCGCCAAGACCGCGAAGCGCCTGCACGAGCGCCTCGATTCCTGGTGAAAAGTAGCCATCGTCGTTGCTGACAAGTATCCGCATAAACGGATTCTAACGAATCCCGGCCCCTCCAACCTGACCGCACCATGAATCAGCGCTCTCTGTGCTGCAAGCCGGCGCCGAGTCCCTGCTTGAGTGGCTTGGCCAAGCGCGCGCGATATCCAGGCGGGCCGATCACCCCTCGGCCGGCCAGTCGCGGATATAGGCCTTGAGCATCTTGTTCTCGAAGCTTTGTTCCTCGAGGACGGCTCTGGCCACGTCATGAAACGAGAGCACTCCGAGCAGCGTGCCGCCATCCATGACCGGCAAGTAGCGTTGTCGGGTCTCGAGCATGATGCGGCGCAGTTCATTGACATCCATGCTGGGAGCGGCCACGGTCGGATTGGCGTTCATCACCTCGCGCGCAAGGATTTCCGCAACCGGCGGCGTCGGCCCGCTGCGCTGCTCCAACTGGCGCTTGGCAAGGACCCGGAGCACCTCGCGAAAGGTCAGCATCCCGGCAAGCTGCCCCTTGTCCATCACCACGAGGGAGCCGATGTCCTGCTCGGCCATCGAAATCACGCAGTCGGAGAGCATGGTCTCCGGGGCGACGGTGAACAGCGTGCTGCCCTTGACTCGAAGTATCTCGCTGACTTGCATACCGTTCTCCTTTTCTCTGAACCATGCTAGTCCAGCATCCGCCGGGCATCAACCTCGCGTCGGAATACGAATCCGAAAGACCGTGCCGACCCCAGTTTGCGATTCGATCCGAATCTGCCCGTTCAGTGCCTCAATCGCGTCGCGCACAACATCCAGACCGATGCCGCGCCCCGAAATCTGCGTGACGACATCGCGCGTGGAAAACCCTGCGCTCAAAATCAGGTCAGCAGCCAGCGCATCGGTCATGGGCACCTCGCTATCGAGCAATCCGGCCTGCCTTGCGCGCGTCGCGATCGCATCAAGATCGAGACCGGCCCCGTCGTCGCTGCAGCGAATCTCAAGCTCACCATCGACCCGCTCAAACGACAAGTGCAGCCGACCAACTGGCGGTTTGCCACGCGACTGCCTCAAACCCTGTGCTTCGATGCCATGGTCCACCGCATTGCGCAGCAAATGAGACAGCGGATCGATGATCGCCTCGAGCAACCGGGAGTCGAGCTGCAGATCCTGCCCACTCATCTGCAGTGCGGCCTGCCGGCCGGCGATACGGGCAGCCTGCCCGACAACACGCGCCAGTCTGGGTTCGATCGTGTGCACCGCGCGCATCGAAGGCAACAAATCCGATGTCACACCCGCGAAACCTTGGGGCGTGCCAGCAGACTCCTGAGCCGGGCGCGCAACGGATCCGGGAGCCATGCGGTGCCGCTCGAGGGCAGTTCCTGACCGCGGCTCCCGCGTATCGGGTTCAAGCGGCATCGCAAGCAATTGTGTCCTGAGATCGCCTAGCGTCTCGCACACCAGCAACGCATCTGTGGGCGCCGGCCCTCGCGCGTTCAAGGCATCAGCCATCGCCAGCAGACAGACCGCGGCGCGCTGCAACCCCACCTGAAGCTCAGCGGTCAGGCCAGCCGGTCGCCCCGTGAGCGCCTCCAGCACATCCTCCAGGCGATGGGTCAGGGTCGCAACGCCGCGGACTCCGACGGTTTGTGCCGCCCCCTTGAGGGTATGGGCGATCCGAAAGGCGTTTGCCAGATCTGATGCCGAGCCGGCTGACGCACGCTGCAAATGCATCGCCAACGGCCCGGCGAGCGCCGGGAGTTCGCCGAGGAGCTGCGCAAGCACCGTGCGCTCGACATCATCCGGTAATTGCAGCGACAGCGCATCAGCCGTGATTTGCTCCGCCGGTGCGTCCAAGTGACGGCTTCCGCGTTGCCGAAGATCACAGAGGTCTTCGACCAGTTGTCGCGACACCTCCCGCTGCATCGGTGTCGGCCAGCCAGGCTCGGCAAGCAAGGCGACCAGCAGTTCGGCACGTTCACGGTCGGGGTTTGCCAGATAGCCCGCAAACCGGGACGCCAAGGCCTCGAGCAGCACGAGCGCCCGCGTATTCACCCCAAAGTCGGGCTGGAGCCAGTCTTGCAGCGCAACTTGCGCGCGCCCGAGAATCTGGCACAGCACTGTGGCACCGATCGCGGCCGCAGCCTCGGCGAGTGCGTCAAAGCGTTCAGCAAGCTGATGCAATGCAACAAGACGGTCCGTGGCAGCTGCGCCAGTCGCCGCCCCCCTGGCATTCGATCCGATTCGCGAGCTTAGGGATTTGGGCGCACGGCGCAGCGCTGCGAGCCCGTCGACCAGAGCCCTCGCCTCCTGCGCAAGCAACTGAAGCGCTTCGGCAGACACCGGGTGGGCCGCCAGCTGCCGCTCTGCGCGCAGATCGCCTGACGTCCAAGCAAGAATTCGCTGACCATCGGCGTGCAGATCGCGAGCATGCAAACCGGCGTCTTGTTCGGATGCCTCGATCAAATTTGCCCAGATCCTGAGGGCATCGAGCAGATTGCTCGCCGCAGCACGATCCGGGTCTCCCGCGCAAAACTCGACAATTCGCACAATCAGGGTCTCGAGCCTCTCGCCGGTCGGATCATCAGATCGGGTGGCTGCCGATTCGCTCAGGCGCGCAAGGATCAGCCCTGCAAGGCGCGCGACCGCTGGCAGCCCGCTTTGCTCGGCGACCAGGACGAATTGCTGTAACGCCTCGCACAACTCTCGATCAGGCGCCGAGTACACACTTGAGTCCAGGCTAATCAAGGGCGCGAGTAACGCGACCGAGGCAGCGCTTAAGGCTTCAAACTCAGCCTCATCGATCGGCCCACGCGCGGAATTGCCCGACGTCAATGGTGAACGCTGCATCTTCAGCGTCCGAATAAACGCGCCAGACGCGAACCGAGACGCTGGGATGGCTCATCCTCGCCAGCCAGGCGCATCAGCGCCGACAGGTCCTCGATCCCGAGGGATTTTCGCAACTGGTTGACCAGGGCTTGCTGCAAGGCCCGGAACGGCACCGGCTTGCTCAAATACGCATCGCAGCCGGCGAGCGCACCGCGAGCAAGGTCAAACGGAGAACTTCGGCTAGTCAAAATGATCACCGGCATCTTTCGCCAGCGCTGATCGCGCTTGATTTCTCGAGTCAGCTTGTAACCGTCAGAATCGGGCATCACGACATCGATTAGCGCCAGATCGAAGGAAGCGGATTCGAGTTGCTGCATCGCCTCGCTTGCCGAATTCGCGGTCACACAGCCCAACCCAAGCCGCTCCAGGGCGATCTTCAACTGGGTGCGGACAGTCGCACTATCGTCGACCACCAGGACTTGCAGGGGCTGTGCTGAACGTTTTGGTCGGACTCTTACCCGCGGTTCCGGCTTAGGTTCCGGCTTAGGTTCCGGCTTAGGCTCCGGCTTGGGTTCTGACTTCGACTCGACATCGGAAGCGTCTGCCTGAAGTGCAGCAACCGCCTTATTCAGGCTCGGCAGCAATTGCAGCGCAAGGCGATCAACCGAGATCGCACCGGTGTTTCCGGGAGCCATGCCGCGCGGCAAGGCGACGATCAGCCGCCGGCCGCCACCTGCGGTGCGCAGTCGAGCGGCGGCCTGCCGGCCTTCCGGATCGAACACGTTGGCCACCAGCAGGTCAAAGTGCGAGTCGCCCGGGTCGGCCAGCTGGTATTGGTTGCTGTTGTACTGGCTGTGTCGAAACACGATCTCGATCAGCCGCAATTCGCGCTGTTCCAGACCAATCGCAGCAACCCGAAAAACCGGCTTGTCCCCCATCTCCATCCTCGCGCCACTGGCGCCTGCAGCCTAAACCCGCCCCCGCTTGAGCGTAACCTGCGTGTGCGCCGATCGCCAACTTCGGTCCGCATCCTGTCCGCATGCTAGGATTTTGCGATGAGCCAAAGCGACTACCACGGATTCGACACCCTCGCGCTGCACGCGGGCGCCAGCCCGGACAGCGACTTCGGAGCCCGCGCCACACCGATCTACCTGTCCACTGCCTTCGTCTTTCGAGACTCCGACCAGGCCGCTGGCCTGTTCAACATGGAGCAGTCGGGCCATGTCTACTCGCGCATCAGCAACCCGACGGTGGCAGTGCTCGAGGAGCGGATCGCCGCGCTGGAGCGCGGCGTGGGCGCAATCGCAACCGCCAGCGGACAGGCTGCACTGCACCTGGCGATCGCCACGCTAGCGGGAGCCGGCAGCCACATCGTCGCGTCTCGCGCGCTGTATGGCGGCTCGCACAATCTGCTCGACTATACGCTGCGCCGCTTCGGCATCGAGACGACCTTCGTCGCGCCTCGCGACCTGCAGGCATGGCGCGACGCACTGCGTCCCAATACCCGACTGCTGTTCGGCGAAACCGTTGGCAACCCTGGCCTCGATGTGCTCGATATTCCGTCGGTGGCCGAGATCGCCCACGGACACAAGGTCCCGTTACTGGTCGACTCCACGTTCACGACGCCGTACCTGATCCGGCCCTTTGATCACGGCGCCGACCTGGTCTATCACTCGGCGACCAAGTTCCTGTGCGGACATGGCACCGTGGTCGGCGGACTGCTGGTGGATTCGGGCAAGTTCGACTGGTTCGCCTCCGGCAAGTTTCCGGAACTCACCGAGCCATACGACGGTTTTCACGGCATGGTTTTCGCCGAGGAATCGACTGTCGCTCCGTTCCTGCTGCGAGCTCGACGCGAGGGCTTACGTGACTTCGGCGCCTGCATGAGCCCGATGAATGCGTTTCAGATCCTGCAAGGGGTCGAGACACTGTCTATGCGCATGGACCGTCATGTCTCGAACACGATGAAGATCGTCGAGTTTCTGGCCTCTCACCCGATGGTGACCCGGATCGCGCATCCGTCGCTTGAGTCGCATCCCGACCATGCCCTGGCCAGGCGATTGCTGCCTCGCGGTGCCGGAGCGGTGTTCAGCTTCGACCTGAAGGGCGATCGTGCCGCGGGTCGCCGTTTCGTTGAGTCGCTGCAGGTCTTTTCTCATCTCGCC
>JALRBB010000251.1 GCA_023257915.1 Quisquiliibacterium sp.
CGCGCTTGAATAGCTTGCTCCAGCGACAGAACCTTGCCCTGCGCGTCGATGACGCTCTGCCGGGCCTCGCGTACCTGATCGTCGGCCATCGCCGCGCGCGCTTCAAAGGAACTCGCGGCCTCGTTTTGGGCCCGCTCCCAAAGCTGCATCACCAGCTCGCCACTAGCCTGACGCAGTTCCTCGGGCAGATCCGGATGATCAATCCGGACCCGACTGCGCTCCCGCAGATCTCGCCAGAACTCCGCGAGAACCTGCGCCGGTGTCCCCATGCTGCCCCTGCGCACCAGTTGATAGAGCCGATTCGCCGTTGGCGTGATGCCATAACGGAAAAACAGCAGGGCGCAAACCTCACGATACAGATCGCGGGTCTTCGGGAATTGGGGCCGCAATGCGTCGATTTCGGCGCTGATGTCGGCTTCCTGATTCATGCGAGGGTTCTCCCGTTCAACCATGGGTTTGTGCGTCCACGCTCAGAAGCGTCTTTCGAAATCGCCTTCTGGTGCGTAATAAATTAATCGTAATACGTTGTATTATTATCATTAATGACTCATCTCGACCAGCATTCCGATGAGCGTCCCTGCCGCCATGCTGAGCTTCGACGCTGACCGACACCCGCGAAACGATCTCTACCAGGACGTCTACAAGAGCCGCGCCGGCGCCATGGACGAAGCCAAACAGGTATTCGTGGAGGGCGCGGGGCTGCCGGAATTGCTCGGCAGCAGGCAGCAATGCACGGTACTCGAGCTTGGATTTGGCCTTGGCGTCAACTTTCTGGCGAGCCTTGCAGCCTGGCGCGAATTTGCGAAAGCCGGCACCCGGCTGCATTTCGTGTCGATTGAGCGGCATCCGCTCGACTCGGATCAAATCTCTCGCGCACACGCCGCACTCGGCCTGGACGATGCTGACTCGCGGACGCTGCGCGATTGCTGGCCCTTGACGAGCCCGGGCATGCAGCGCCTGTCGTTTGCCGACGGCCGTGTCAGTCTGATCGTTGCCCACGGCGACCTGCTCTCCATGCTGCCCAGGCTGCGCATGCGGGTCGACGCGATATTCCTGGACGGCTTTGCGCCGGAGCGCAATCCACAGATGTGGAGCCTTCCGGCAATGAAGGCCATCGGACGCCTTGCCGCCGAGCACGCCCGACTCGCCACCTACAGCAGCGCACAACTGGTGCGGAAAAACCTGTCTGCAGCGGGCTTTGTGGTCTCGCTCAAGCCTGGATACGCCGGCAAGCGCCGTCGACTCGAGGCCCAATACGCCCCTCGGTGGAAGCACGAGCCGCAGATTTACGCGCCCCGGCAGGCGCAGGAACGACGAGCCCTCATCATCGGCGCGGGGATCGCAGGCTGCGCGATCAGCGAGCGACTGGCTCGCGCTGGCTGGCAAGTCACCTTGCTGGAGCAATCCGGCGCGATCGGCGGTCAGGCGGCAAGCCAGCCGGCGATTGCGGATCATCTACATGTCTCCCCCGACGACAACCCGACCGCTCGCCTGACTCGCGCCGCCCTGCTGCTCGAACGCCAACTTGATTGGCCGTCGGTTCGCCGCTGCGGACGGCTGCAAATGGCGCCCACCTTGGATCAGGCCATCGCGGATCAGGCCTGCGTTGACAAGCTCGCCTTTCCCCCTCAACTACTGCAGTTCGCAGACCGAGCAGACGCCGTGACGCTGAGCGGGTCGCCGC
>JALRBB010000293.1 GCA_023257915.1 Quisquiliibacterium sp.
TACCTCGACTACGCGATGAGCGTGATCGTTGGCAGGGCGCTGCCTGACGTGAGAGACGGCCTCAAGCCGGTGCATCGCCGAGTGCTGTTCGCGATGCACGAGTCGAACAACGTCTGGAACCGGCCGTACGTGAAATGCGCCCGGGTGGTCGGCGAGGTGATGGGTAAATACCATCCGCACGGCGACTCCGCCATTTACGACACGCTGGTGCGAATGGCGCAGGATTTTTCGCTGCGCTATCCGCTGGTCGATGGTCAGGGAAATTTCGGCTCGATCGATGGCGACAACGCCGCCGCGATGCGGTACACCGAATGCCGCCTCGACAAGATCGCCGCAGAAATGCTGGCCGATATCGACAAGGAAACCGTCGATTTTCATCCGAACTACGATGGCAAGGAACATGAGCCCGGCGTGTTGCCGGCGCGCATTCCGAACCTGCTGATTAACGGGGCTGCCGGTATTGCGGTCGGCATGGCCACGAATATTCCGCCGCACAACCTGGGCGAGGTCATCGACGCCTGCCAGTTGCTGCTGCGCAATCAGGACGCATCGATCGACGAGCTGATCGAACTCATTCCGGCGCCCGATTTCCCCACTGCCGGCATCATCTACGGGGTTGCTGGTGTGCGCGAAGGCTATCGCACCGGCCGCGGACGGGTCGTGATGCGTGCCCGCACGCATTTCGAGGAGCTTGATCGCGGCAATCGCAGCTCGATCATCGTGGATGAGCTGCCCTACCAGGTAAACAAGCGGCTGCTGCTCGAGCGCATTGCCGACCTGGTCAACGACAAGAAGCTTGAGGGTATCTCCGACATCCGTGACGAGTCCGACAAGTCGGGTATGCGGGTGGTCATTGAGCTCAAGCGGGGCGAGATGCCCGAGATCGTGCTGAACAACCTGTACAAGAACACGCAGTTGCAGGACACGTTCGGCATCAACATGGTTGCGCTGGTCGACGGCCAGCCGAGGCTTCTGAACCTCAAGCAGATGCTTGAGTACTTCCTCGCGCATCGACGCGAGGTCGTCACGCGGCGCACCTTGTTCGAACTGCGCAAGGCCCGCGATCGCGGCCATGTGCTCGAAGGTCTGGCGGTCGCGATCGCCAACGTCGACGAGATGATCGAGCTGATCAAGTCGTCGCCGACACCGCCAGTCGCCAAAGAGCGGCTGATGCAGCGCGACTGGTCTGCCGGGGTTGCCGGTGAGATGCTTGCGCGTGCCGGTTCTGATCTGTCGGCCTACAAGCCCGAGGGGCTGGAGCCGCACTGGGGTCTGCATGGCAGCACCTATCGGCTGTCCGACGTGCAGGCGCAGGAAATCCTGCAGATGCGGCTGCAGCGCCTAACTGGCCTGGAGCAGGACAAGATCGTTCAGGAGTATCGCGAGGTCATCGAGGCTATCTCCGACCTGCTCGATATCCTGTCCAAACCGGAGCGCATCACGCAGATCATCCGCGACGAACTGGCTGCGATCCGCGGCGAGTTCGCCGAGGGCAAGGCCGATGCACGTCGTTCGGTCATCGAGTACAACGCCACCGAGCTCGACACAGAAGACCTGATCACGCCGACCGACATGGTCGTGACGCTGTCGCACTCCGGATACATCAAGAGTCAGCCGCTGTCCGAGTACCGGGCGCAGCGCCGCGGCGGACGCGGACGCCAGGCCACTGCCACCAAGGACGAAGACTGGATCGATCAGCTGTTCATCGCGAACACGCATGACTACCTGCTGTGCTTCTCAAACCGGGGTCGCGTCTACTGGCTCAAGGTCTGGGAGGTTCCGCAAGGCTCGCGTGCGGCGCGGGGGCGTCCGATCGTCAATCTGTTTCCGCTGGCCGACGCCGAAAAGATCACGGTGGTGCTGCCGGTCAAGTCCTTCGACGAACAGCATTTCGTGTTCATGTCGACCGCGCTTGGCACCGTCAAGAAAACACCGCTCACCGATTTCTCCAATCCACGCAAGGCCGGCATCATCGCTGTCGACCTTGATGAAGGCGACTACCTTATCGGCGCGGCCGTTACCGATGGCGCACACGACGTGATGCTGTTCTCCGACTCCGGCAAGGCGGTGCGCTTTGACGAGAACGATGTCCGTCCGATGGGTCGCAACGCCCGCGGCGTGCGTGGCATGTTCCTCGAAGACGGCCAGCATGTGATTGCGATGCTGGTCGCCGGAGACGAAAGCCAGTCGGTTCTGACCGCCACCGAAAACGGCTTCGGCAAGCGCACGCCGATCGTCGAGTACACCCGCCACGGTCGAGGCACCAAGGGCATGATCGCGATTCAGACCACCGAGCGAAACGGCAAGGTGGTTGCCGCGGTGCTGGTCGAACCGGACGACGAGATCATGCTGATCACCACCGGGGGTGTACTGGTGCGAACCCGGGTGTCTGAAATCCGCGAGATGGGGCGTGCCACGCAAGGGGTGACCCTGATCGCGGTCGACGAGGGCACTACCCTGTCGGGTGTGCAGCGGGTCGTTGAAAGTGACAGCGACGGCGACGACGAAGTCGCCGAGCAGGCGGAGCCGCAAGCGCCGCAAGCGCCGGAAGAGTCGTGATCCGGCCCGCAGCGGCCGCTTGCGGTCGCGCCGGCTGACAGGGCGTGCGGATGCCCTTATGAGCGAGGTGCTGGCGCCGGTCTTTTTGCTGATCCTGACCGGCTTTGCGATCGCACGGCTGCGAGTCATCGACGAGCTTGGTGTCAAGGCGCTCTCAAGCTTGTCGTTCGCGGTCTTCCTGCCAGCCTTGCTGTTTCGCGCGATGGCGCGGACCGATTTTTCGTCATTCCCGCTGATCGCGCCGCTCGCCTATTTCGCCCCCGGTGTTGTGGTTTTCCTGGCCTCGTTCGCGTTCTTGCGCCGACGCAATCTGCCGATTCGTGATGCGGTCATCCTGGGCCTGTCCGGTGTGTTTGCAAACACCGTGATGGTCGGTATTCCGCTGGTCAAGCTCGCCTTCGGTGAACAGGGTCTGGCTGTTCTGTTGTCGGTGATCGCGCTGCATGCACTGGTGCTGATGACCTTGGCCACCGCGATGATTGAGGCGGCCGAGCGGCTGACCGGCGGTCGCGGTAATGCCGGGTGGATCAAAACGCTGGGCGATGTGGCACGCATCGCGATTGCGCACCCGGTGATCCTGCCGATTTTTGCCGGCATCCTGTTCTCGCTGGCGGGCGGGATCCTGCCGGAGCCTGTCGATCGCACGCTGGCAATGGTCGGCAGTGCTGCACCGACGCTTTGCCTGATTCTGCTCGGTGCGTCGCTGACCCGGTTCGAGCCGCACGCGCAGCTGGCGACGGCGCTTGCGATGACGCTGATGAAGAGCCTGGTGCACCCGCTGGTCATCTACATCGCCGGTCGCTGGCTGTTCAAGCTGGATGCGCTGACGCTGGCGGTTCTGACGGTGACCGCGTCGCTGCCGATCGGTGCGAACATTTATCTTCTCGGGCGTCGCTACGGAACTAAGCTCGAGACCATCAGCGCCGGAGTCACGATTTCGACGCTGGCCAGCGGGATTGTCGTTGGACCTTTGCTCGGTTTGTTGCCCGGTCACTGACCACAGGCACGGAGCCTTTGCTAACATCGCGCCGGTGTGCAAGCAAGGCTGCACACAGAACTGGACCGCAGACAGGAAACCATGAAAAAGCCTTCCGCTGAAGCAACCGCGTCGGTCGAAGAGCGCCTCGGCGCGTTGCGCGTGAAGATCGACGCCTGCGACTCGCAGATTGTCGCCTTGCTGAACCAGCGCGCGACGCTCGCGCTCGAGGTCGGCGAGGTCAAGCGTGAAATCGATGCTCCGGTCTTTCGACCCGAGCGTGAGGCGCAGGTTATCGCCCGAATGCGTGCCGCGAGCAAGGGCCCGCTCGGCGGTGACGCGATCGAGGCGATCTATCGCGAAGTGATCTGCGCCTGTCGCGAGCTCGAGCGGCGACAGCGCGTCGCCTATCTGGGCCCCCCGGGCACCTTTTCCGAGCAGGCGATGATTGCGTATTTCGGGAGCGGCATCGAACCTCAGCCGTGCCCAAGCATCGACGAGGTTTTCCGCTCCACCGAAGCCGGCGCGACCGACTTTGGCGTCGTTCCCGTGGAAAATTCCTCCGAGGGCGCAGTCAACCGCTCGCTGGACCTGTTCTTGCAGACCCCGTTGCGCATTTGCGGTGAAGTCTCGGTGCCGGTGCGGCACAATCTGATGACCGCAAGCGGAACGATGCAGGGCGTGCGCCGCAACGTTGCGGCGCGCGCGGCGCGGCGTTGCTGTTGTTGTTGTGGAGGCCGGGCGACGCGCGGGGTTGCTGCGCCCGACGCAGCCGGTGTGGGAGGCGAGCATGGTGTGGAGTACCTCCCCGACGGGTGGGAGGGA